>CAYQEB010000099.1:0-8384 GCA_964416395.1 uncultured Caldilineaceae bacterium
CCACCGTCTCCGCGGTGCAGGCGTCCAGGAGCTCGGTCACCAGGCTGTAGCCGGAGTCGGGGATCTCCTCCAGGTTGCCTTCCAGAGGCACCAGCACGCCCCGGCAGCGGCTCACGGTGCTCAGGAGCGTCTGATGGATGGCCGCGGACTCCTCCGGCGGCTCCACCTGGAGCAGTCGCTGGTAGCCCACGTCCATGAGCCCCAGCACGTCCCGGATCTCGGTCTGCCAGGCGATGTCCTGGGGCTCAATGGACTCCAGCAGGGTCTGGATCCGGTTCAAGGAGACCACGATCAGGGAGAGATCCGGGGCCACCTCGTTGTAGTAGCTCCGGGGAACCGGGGTGGATAGGGGCTGCCCCACCGGCGTGGGGTGGGGCGTGGGGGCCTGGGTTTGGGCCGCCTGGCCGTCGGAGGCCGCCGCCCCTTCCTGGACCTGCGCCTCGGCCATGGCGGGGGTGGGTGTGGGTTCCACCACGACCACGTTCACGTCCACGCCGTTGGCCGTGGCCAGGCTCACCAGGCCCGCCCCGGCGCTCACCACCAGGATGCCGGTGAGGATGCCCTGCAGAGCCAGCTGAACAGTCGATGAGATCATCGCTCGTTACCTTTCGATAGGATTCGGCACTGACGAACGCCCCAAGATTGCAGATCAAAAATTGCGGCTCGACAGCACACTTCACCCTATCTATCGACTGTTCAATCCGGGAAAATCATAGGGACAAGGGGCTATGGACAGATCGATTTGGGTCCAAAAGTCCGGCCAAAAAGGCCATCAGCTCACATCCCCATGACCCCGCCAGAAGCGTTCCACCTCCTCCAGAAGCCGGGGATGCTGACTCAGCTCCGGGTCCTCCTGGAAGAGCTCCCGGGCTGCCTCCTGGGCCAGGGCCAGGGTGGCGGTGTCCCCCAGGGCCGCCACGCGCAGATCCGGCAGGCCGCTCTGGCGCGTCCCCAGGAAGTCCCCAGGCCCTCGGAGCTCCAGGTCCTTCTCCGCCAGGGCGAAACCGTCGTTGGTGGAGACCAGGGCCTCCAGTCGCTCCCGGGCATGGGGCGAATCGCCTCGGCTGATCAGGGCGCAGTAGCTCTGATGCTCCCCGCGGCCCACCCGCCCTCGCAGCTGATGGAGCTGAGCCAGGCCAAAGCGCTCCGCGTCCTCGATGATCATGACCGTGGCGTTGGGCACGTCGATGCCCACCTCCACCACCGTGGTGCTCACCAGGATGTCGTACTCCCCTGCGGCGAAGGCCCGCATCACCTCGTCCTTCTCCGAGCCGCTCATGCGGCCGTGGAGCAGGGTCAGGCGCAGGTCCGGGAAGATCTCCTGGCTCAGGCGCTGGTAGCTGTCCACCGCGGCGCCCGCGGCCAGTTTCTCGCTCTCCTCCACCAGGGGGTAGATGATGTAGCCCTGGCGCCCTTCCTCCACCCGACGGCGCAGGAAGGCGTAGAGGCGCTCCCGCTCCGTGGGCAGGAACCACTTGGTCTTCACCGGCTGACGGCCTGGGGGCATCTCGTCGATGACGCTGATGTCCAGATCGCCGTAGAGGGTCAAGGCCAGGCTACGGGGGATGGGCGTGGCGCTCATGACCAGCATGTGGGGCACCCGGGGCAGTTTCTCCGAGGGTTCGGCGGAGCCGTTGGTCCCCTTGTCCCGCAGGGTGCCCCGCTGCTCCACGCCGAAGCGGTGCTGCTCGTCCACCACGGCCAGGCCCAGGTTGCGGAAGGTCACTGCCTCCTGGATCAGGGCGGTGGTGCCCACCACCACGTCGATGCTGCCCTCGGCCAGGCCGGCCAGCACCCGCTCCCGCTCCCGGCCCGTGACCCGACCGGTGAGCAGGGCCACCTCCAGGGGGTGGCCGTCGGAGCGGGTCATGCCGGCCAGGATCTTGCTCAGGCCCCGGTGGTGTTGCTCCGCCAGGATCTGGGTGGGGGCCAGGAGCGCGGACTGGGCGCCGTTGGCCGCGGCGATGAACATGGCCCCGGCCGCCACCACCGTCTTGCCGCTGCCCACGTCCCCCTGGACCAAGCGACTCATGGGCACGGTGCGCTGGATGTCCTGGGCGATCTCCTGGAGGACCCGGCGCTGGGCCCCGGTGGGTTCAAAGGGCAGGGCGGACCAGAAACGATCCAGCAGCTCCGGGCTGCTGGCCAGGGAGAGGGCGGTGGCCTGGCGGAAGAGATGGCGTCGCCGCTGCACCCCCAGCTGGATGTAGAAGAGCTCATCGAAGGCCAGGCGCTTGCGGGCCGCGGCCAGCTGTTCCTGGCTCTTGGGGCTGTGGATCTGCTCCAGGGCCGAGCGCAGGTCCAGAAGGCCGTAGCGCTCCCGAATGCGCCGGGGCAGAGGGTCCTTCACCTGGGGCAGGGCCAGCTTCATGGCCTGGTTCACCCAGCCCCGCAGCTGCCGGTTGACGATCCCCTCGGTCAGCCGATAGACGGGGACGATCTGCCCTCGGGCCACGTCGTTGTTGTCCGCGCGTTCGAACTCCGGGTGCTCCAGGGTCTTCTGCCCCATGTAGAGGCCCACGGTGCCCCGCAGGCGCAGGGTCTTGCCCACTTCCGCCTGGAGTTTGGGGGCGACCCACTTGCTCCACCAGGTGGCCCGCAGGGTCCCGGTGCCGTCGTTGAGGATGCCCTGGACCATGTGGCGTTTCAGGCTGATCTTGCGCTCCTTCACCTGCCACAGATTGGCCACCACCGTCACCCGCTCGCCTGGTTCCAGCTCGGCGATGGTGCGCAGCTTGCTGAAGTCGTCGTAGCGGAAGGGGATGTGCCAGATCAGGTCCTCGATGGTGCGGATGCCCAGGCGAGCCAGCTTCTCCGCCTTCTGGGAGCCGATGCCCCGGAGGATGGTGACCGGGGACTCTAACACGCCGGTGGGCGGAGCCAGGGCGGGTTCGCTCTTGGGCTTGGGGGCGGGCCGGGGCGGCTCCTGGCGGGAGGGATCCCGGCTGGCGCCCACCTGGTCGATGACCTCCAGGCCCCCCTCGGCTTCGGCCTGAGGAGTGGGCGCAGGCTCTCCAGGGGGCGGAGCGGTGGACGCCGACTCGGGCTGGGTCTTCTGGGCCTCCTCGGGCAGGCCTTCGGCCATGAGGCGGCGGATGCGCTGGGCCAACCCCGGTCGCGCCCCGGGATCCGCCTGGGCGTACTCGGTGAGCAGAGCCTGGATGGCCTGGACCGTGGCCGGGTCCTGGCCCTCGGCCAGCGCGTCCTTGACCCAGCGTTCCCGCAGGGCCTCCGCGCCGCCGATGACGGCCCGGTTGCGCCAGCCCTGCTTCTCTTCCAGCTCCAGGATGCGTTGCAGTCGTCGGTAAGCGGAATCTTTCTTCACCGTGGTTTCTCCCATCCGGTCCGATGTGGGGGTGGGTGACCGGGCGCGAACCAGGTCGTTGCGAAGGAGGCGTCCCCGGGATTGGGGTCAGACAGCCGGGCCCTCGGCTACCAGAAGCCGTTGGCGCCCTCGTAGACGATAACCCCCATGGCGTTGGGGCCCAGGTGGACCGCCAGGCTGGGGGTGTAGGGGAGGTCGTGAGTGGGCAGGTCGGGCATGTTCTCGGCCAGGCGCTGGAGTAGCATCTCCTTGTGGAGGTCGTAGTTGTGGCTGGCCACGCCCACCTGTTCGATCTGGGCGAACTCCGCGATGAACTCGTAGAGCTTCTCCACCACGTCCTCCCGGGTCTGGGCCTTCTCCAGGGGGATGAGTCGCCCCTCCTCCATGGTGAGCATGGCCTTGATGCCCAGCATGGTGCCCAGGACGCTCTGGGCTGCGCCCAGGTTGGCGCTCCGCTCCAGATAGGCCAGGGACTCGGCGAAGAAGGTGACGTAGAGGTGGGGGATGGCGCCGTTGACCAGCCGGGCCACCTGGTGGATGTCCGCGCCCTTCTCCGCGGCCTCCGCGGCCAGCTGCACCAGGATCCCCAGGCCCATGGAGGTGCTCAGGCTGTCCACCACCCGGATGCGGTAGCGCCCCATCACCGCCTCCGCGGCCCGGCGAGATTGGGCCCACATGGGGCTCAGGTGGCTGCTCATGTGGATGGCGACGATCTCCTCGGTCTCCTGGCCCAGGCGCTGGTAGACGTCGATGATCTGGTTCAGATCCGGGGCCCGAAGCTCGGGCATGGAGGGCCGCCCTTCCAGGCTGGCCTGGCGCAGCCGGTCGAACATGATGTCGGCGGTGAAGTCTGGCCCCTCTGGGAAGCGCCGGCTGCCGATCTTGATCAGGTGGGGGAGCACCTCGATGGGGTATTTCTCCCGGATGTCCGGGGGGATCCAGGCATTGCTGTCGGTGACAATGCGTACCTTGCTCACGTGGAAACACTCCAAATTTGGCGAGGAGGTGATGGTTCAAAAGAGCGATGATTTTGACAGGCGCCCAGGCGTGTGGTACATTTCAAAGGTTTGAACATCGCAGATTGCAGCGACACCTGAGAACTTTGCACCTGAGAACTTGTTTCCATTATCCGTGGCGCTCGTCCCCGGGTCCCAGGTCAGAAGGAGTAACGAAAATGGCTCGATGTCAAGTTTGTGGGCGAAGCCCCCAGTTCGGCAACAACCGCCCCTGGTCCAAGAAGGCCACCCGGCGCAAGTGGAACCTGAACATCCAGAAGGTGAAGGTCTTCGAGAACGGCCGCATGGTCTCCAAGCGGCTCTGCACCTCCTGCCTGCGCACCATGACCAAGGTCTAGTCCGGCCTTCGGCCCCCGAAGTGGGGCGCCCCGGGGGTTCCCGGTCTACAGGCAAGCGCCAGTTTCCCTGGAGAAGCTGGCGCTTTTGCATTGGAGCGGCAGGGACAGAGCAGGCGTTCACCCGGCCACAGCCCGGCGCAGTTGACCACAGCCCGCGTTGATCTCGATGCCCCGGCGCAGGCGGATGGTGGTGGGGATTCCGTGGTCCCGCAGGATGCCCACGAAGCGCTCTGTCGCCTCTCGGCTGCTGGGCTGGAAGGGGCTGCCCGGGATGGGGTTCAGCGGGATCACGTTCACGTGGCAGAGGAGATGCTGGATCTTCTGGGCCAGCTCCACGGCCAGCTCCGGGCTGTCGTTGATGCCCCGCATGAGGGCGTACTCGAAGGTGACCCGCCGGTTGGTCCGGGCGATGTAGCGCTCCACCCCGGCCAGGAGCTCCGCCACCGGGTAGCGCCGGTTGATGGGCGCCAGCTGGCTGCGCAGCTCGTCGTTGGGCGCATGGAGGCTCACGGCCAGGTTCACCTGCAGCCCTTCCTCGGCCATGCGGTCGATCATGGGCGCCAACCCCACGGTGCTCACAGTGATGTGCCGGGCCCCCAGGCCAAAGGCCTCCGGGTCCGTCAAGCGACGGATGGCTGTCCAGACGTGGCGGTAGTTGTGCAGGGGCTCGCCCATGCCCATGAAGACGATGTTGGTGACCGCGGTGGGCCGCTCCACCCGCAGCTCCGGCTCCTGGGAGGGGTTGGCCAGGTAGCGGGCGAAGTAGAGCACCTGGGCCAGGATCTCCCCTGCGGTCAGGTTGCGGGCCAGGCCGCCCTGGGCCGTGGCGCAGAAGGTGCACCCCATGGCGCAGCCCGCCTGGCTGCTGATGCAGAGGGTGCGCCGCCGCTCGTAGAGCATGAGCACCGCCTCCAGGGTCTGGCCGTCGGGCAGGGCGAAAAGGAGCTTCTGGGTCTCCCGGTCCTGGGAGACCACCTGGGTCACCGGCGTCAAGGGTTGGACCGTGGCCTCCTGGCTCAGCCGCTCCCGCAGGGCCTTGGGCAGGTTGGTCATGGAGTGGAAATCCGGCGCGTAGCGCTTGTAGATCCACTCCCAGATCTGCTTGGCCCGGAACTTGGGCTCCCCCAGGCCAGTGATGTATTCGGTTAGCTCCTCTCGGGAAAGATCCAGCAAGGAGCGCTTGGTTTCGACCGCTTCCCGCGGCTGTAGATGGATGGCGCGCATGGATTGATTGTAGCGCATCTGTTCGTGCCGGGTCAAAAAATTGGGGAAAGGGCCTGGCGAGGAAAGGCCTGGATCAGCGGGGCCGATCCCCGGCCTGGAAGAGAGCCAAGAGCCCCGGCAGGCCGGGGACGATGATGTCTGGCGGCGGATCCGCCTGGCGGAAGCCCTGCTCCGTGGTCACCCCGGTCAGGACCGCCGCGGTGAGGATGCCCAGCTTGATGGCCCCGGCGATGTCCGTCTCGTACCGGTCCCCCACCATGAGGGTCTCCTCCGGCCCCACCCCCAGCATGCGCATGGCCTGCTGGAACATGCCCGGGAAGGGCTTGCCGATGACCGTGGGGGCCACGCCGGACGCGGTCTCCAGCAGGGCCAGGATGCTCCCCGCGCCAGGGAGCTCCCCCCGCTCGCTGGGCCAGGAGGCGTCGATATTGGTGCCCACGAAGCGGGCGCCGTTGCGGATGGCCAGGGTGGCGTCGGCCACCTTGCGGAAGGTCAGGTCGAAGTCCGCGGCGGCCACCACGAAGTCAGCCTGGAAGGGATCCCCGGCCAGGGTGAAGCCCTGCTCCAGCAGGGCCAGGAGCAGACCGGACATGCCCACCACCTGGACCCGTCCCCGGGCCGGGTATTCGTTGGCCAGCCAGCTGGCTGTGGCCAGCGCGCTGCTCAGGATGTGGCCGGGCGTGGCCTGGATGCCCATCTGCGCCAGGGTCTGGACGAACATCTCCGGGGTCTTGGTGGCGTTGTTGGTGACGAAGAGCCACTGGCGGCCTGTGCGCTCCAGGTAGTCCAGGAGCTCCTGGACGCCGGGCAGGGGCTGGCGGCCCCGGTAGACCACCCCGTCCATGTCCAGGAGCACAGCCCGAACGTTGCTCAGCCGTTGCGCCAGGGCCGGATCGGCCCCGGAGCTCCCACGTTCCTCGGCGCTCATTCGACTTCCTCCTCTTCCCCAGCCGCTTCTCTTTCAGTCTCTCCTCTTCCAGCCTTCCCAGGAGCCAGGGCTCCCTCCAGATCCTCCGCCAGATCCTCCGCCAGGTCATTCTCCACATCCACTGCCGCGGTGGCCACGGCCCAGCTCACCAGGAACCAGACGCCACCGCCGAGGAGCAGGGCCACCAGGATGTTGGCGGGGCGCAGGGGCACGTTCCCCCGCAGGATGCCCACCAGGGTCAGGAGCAGGCCCAGGGCGCCGAAGGCCAGGCCGACCTTCATGGGCGTGCTCAGGCGGCGGAGGAAAGATGGACCATCGGGGGGATGGGCGGTTGAGTGACTTGTTTTCATTGGCTTGCTCTCGTTTTCGATCGGTTGGTGCGCCATCGGACAGGCCACCCCGGGCGGGGATGGCTCTACTCCCCGGGGCGCAGGTCCTGCACGTTGAGCTGGAGGGTGCGCCGGCCCTGCCACTCGTTCACCTCCAGGTGAAAGGCCAGGTCCACCCGGCTGCCAGGCCGGAGCTCCGAGCGCCAGGCCCCCTGGTGGAAGGCGATGGCGTCCAGGGTGGGGGAGCCCTGGCCCGCGTCCACGGAGAGCTTCAGGTGCTTGCCCTGGCCCACGCTCCGCACCCGGCGCACCCGACAGCCCCGGGCCAGGAAGAGGGGTGGGCTGTTGCCTTCCCCGGTGGGCTCCAGCCGGGTGAGCTGCTCCTGCAGGGCCCAGGTGATGTCCTGGAGGGCCACCTCCGCGTCCAGCCAGAGGACGGGGCGCAGGTCCGGATGGCCGCTCAGGGCCTCCTGGGCCAGGGCGGCCAGGGCCTCCCGCAGCTCGGGCAGGCGCTCGGTGCGCAGGGTGAAGCCAGCGGCTCGGCTGTGGCCGCCGTGGCGCACCAGCAGGTGACGCAGCTGGTCCAGGGCCTGGGTGATGTGGAACTCGGGGATGCTGCGGGCGCTGCCGCGGGACTCCACTGGTCCTTCCTCGATGACCACGGCCGGTCGGTAGAACTGGCTGGCCAGGCGGCCCGCCACCAGCCCCACGATGCCAGGCAGGAAATCCGGGCTGCTGGCCACCAGGATGGCGGGATCCTGTCCGTTCTCGGCCACCTGGGCCTGGGCCGCCGCCTGGGCCTCTGCGGTCAGCTTCTGGCGGCGTTGGTTCAGCTCCTCCAGGTGACGAGCCAGGGCATGGGCCCGGGCCGGGTCCGGGGTGCGCAGGAGCTCGTAGGCCAGCTTGGCGTGCTCCAGGCGGCCGGCCGCGTTGATGCGGGGTGCGATGCGGAAGCTGATGGCGGCGCTGTCCACTGCCGGTGGGCGCAGGCCAGCGTGCTGGAAGAGGCTACTCAGGCCGGGCCGCGGGGTCTCCCGCAGTTTCTCCAGCCCTCGCTGCACCAAGGAACGGTTCTCCCCGGTGAGGGGCATCATGTCCGCCACCGTGCCGATGGCCACCAGGTCCGGCAGGGAGGCCTCCAGCTCCGCCACCTGATCTGGGACCAGGGAGCTCCAGGGCTGCTGGGATGTGGCCCGGAGCACGGCCTGGGCCAGGCGGTAGGCC
>CAYQEB010000099.1:8484-12777 GCA_964416395.1 uncultured Caldilineaceae bacterium
GCTCCAGGGCTGCTGGGATGTGGCCCGGAGCACGGCCTGGGCCAGGCGGTAGGCCACCCCCACCCCAGCCAGGCGGTGGAAGCCGCTGGAGCAGTCTGCCCGCTGGGGGTTGACCACAGCCAGGGCCGGCGGCAGCTCCGGCCCCACCGAGTGGTGGTCCGTGACGATCACGTCCAGGCCCAGACGCTTGGCCAGGGCCACCTCCGCCACGCTGCGGATGCCGCAGTCCACAGTGACGAGGAGCTGGGCCTTGCCGGCGATCTGCTGGATGGCCTCCTGGTTCAGGCCGTAGCCCTCGTCCACCCGGTCCGGGATGTAGGCCCCCACCCGGGCCCCTGCGGCCTTCAGCGCGTCCACCAGCAGGGCCGTGGCGCTGACCCCGTCCGCGTCGAAGTCACCATAGACGCAGATGGTCTCCCCTGTCTCCAGAGCCTGGAGGATGCGCTGGACCGCCTGGGGCATATCCCGCAGACGATAGGGGTTCTCGCGCACGGCGTCCGGGCCGTTCAGGAGGGCGTCCACCTCTTCGGCCGTGCGCAGGCCCCGGTTGTAGAGCACCTGGAGCAGTAAAGGGTGCTCCGGGCTGGCTTGGAGGAAGGCGGGCGGCGCGGCGGGATGGAGTTGCCAGCGCTTGGCTGGGGCTTGCAAAGGTGGCTCCTGGTCCGTGGAAGCGTGGATGGCGTGGGTGGCGGCAAACTGCCCCCATTATAGCCCTCGGCCTGGAGCTCTGGCAAACAATCTGGCGGATCGGTGGGACCTGGCAGAAGCGGCCCGGCAAAATTTCCCGGCAATTTCCCTGGCCCCCTGGATCTGGGTTACAATGGATGGGACGAACGGCCATCCACCTTTGCCCAGCCACCCGCCCAATGCCCGACGAAACGAAGGCCCCTTCCACTCTGGACCGCCTGCGCCGCCTGCAGGAGCTACGCTCCCGGCGGACGCGGGAGGAACCTGCTCTGCCGCCGGGCCTGGCCGAGGACGACTTCGGTGACAGCCCGTCTGGGCCGCTGGAGCGCCTGGTTTCGGGCCGCACGGTGGAGAACGCGGCGGGCAGCTGCTTCCTGGTGGAGGAGCGCCTTCCCCAGGAGACGGTGCGGGGCGTTCGTCCTCTGGGGGCGCTGCTGGGCCAGGAGGCCCAGGGGCTGGCCCTGCCGGAGGGGTTCGACTTCCGAGCGGCGGCCTTCCTGGACACGGAGACCACCGGGCTGGGCTCGGGCGCGGGGGTCTTCGCCTTCATGGTGGGGGTGGGCGCCTTCGAGCCCGGGCCCCGGGGCGAGGAGTTCGTGGTGCGTCAGTTCTTCGCTCGCCACCCCGGGGAGGAGCCGGCCCTGCTCCACGCGGTGGCCGAGCTCCTGGAAGCCCGACAGGGGCTGGTCACCTTCAACGGCCGCACCTTCGACGCCCCGCTGCTGCGCAACCGCTACCGGCTGAACCGTCACCTGCTGCCCAGCCAGCACGCGGAGCCGCCCCTTCTTCAGCCCGCCGCTCCCCACCTGGACCTGCTCTCCCCGGCCCGGCGCCTGTGGCGGAAGCGGCTGGAGAGCTGCGCCCTGGGCAGCCTGGAGCGGGCCATCCTGGACCACCAGCGCCAGGAAGAGGACGTGCCTGGCCGCCTGATCCCTCAGATCTACCAGCATTACCTGCTCACCGGCCAGGCCGGGCCCATGCGCCGGGTCTTCTACCACAACCGGGAGGACATCGTCTCCATGGTGGCCCTGGCCGAGACCATCTGCCGCCATTTCGCCACGCCCCACGACTCCGCGGACCGGGGGGAGATCGCCGGGGTGGAGCTGGCCGGGCTGGGCCGGCTCTACGAGGAGCGAGGGGAGCTTCGGCAGGCGGAGCGGGCCTACCGCCGGGCCCTGGAGCTGAGCCGGGAGCCGGATCTGCTGGCCGAGATCTTCTTCCGGCTGGGGCGGCTGCTCAAACGCCAGGGCCGTTGGCCGGAGGCCACGGCCATCTGGCAGCGCTGGATCACCACCGTCCCCGGCCCGGATCCCCGGCCCTACGTGGAGCTGGCCAAGTTCTGCGAGTGGCAGGCCCGGGATCTGGAGCAGGCGGCCATGTGGGCTTCCTGGGCCCTGCACAACCTGCAGCAGGGGCCGAGCCACGCCCGCTCCCTGGGTCAGGTGGCCGAGCTGGAGCATCGCCTGGCCCGGATCCGGCGCAAGCTGGGCCAGAAAGCAGGGTGAGACATCCGCTGGACAGACCGGAAACCCAGCCAGCACATCCCTTCACTATCCTGGGTTCGGAGAACCTCCACAGCGGGTCCGTTGCATCGTCCGTTTCATCGTCCGTTTCATCGCCCGTTCACAGCTCGAGCAGATCCCCAAAGCCATTCAACTGTTCGCCTCCCAGCTGACGGACCGAGCAACTCGACCGATTCGGAAACCCAACCATTTTGGAACCACTTTGGAAAGGAGCAAGCGTATGGGCATTCTCTTCCCCAGCCAGGAATGGGCCGAGGCCATGAAGGAACAGATCAACAGCAGCGACGCCTACCGCAACGCGGCCAAGAACTGGGAGGGCGACTTCTACTTCGTGGTGGAAGGAACCAACCCGCCGGACATCATCTACATGGACCTGTGGCACGGCGAGTGTCGGGAGGCGGCCTACACCAACGACCCCAATTTCAAGAATCCGGAGTTCAAGATCAGCGCCAGCTACGACAAGTGGAAGAAGGTGCTCACCGGCCAGCTGGACCCCATCCAGGGGCTGATGACCCGGCAGCTGAAGCTGGACGGCAACCTGATCAAGATCATGAAGAACGTCAAGGCCGCCCAGGAGCTGGTCCGCTGCGCCACCCAGGTGGACACGGAATTCCGGGAGTAGCCTGGCGCCATCGTTTCCAGGAGGCAGAACCATGTGGTTCTTCACATCCCCGGAGATCGCCTTCGGCGAGGACGCCCTGAGCTATCTGGAGCAGCTCCAGGGCCAGCGGGCCTTTATCGTCACGGACCCTACCCTGGATCAGCTGGGCTTCACGGAGAAGGTGGCCCAACACCTGCGCAGCGCCGGCATGGAGGTGGCCGCCTTCCCGGAGGTGGAGCCGGAGCCCAGCCTGCAGACCGTGCGCCGGGGCGTGGAACGGATGAAGGAACTGGAACCAGACTGGATCGTGGGGCTGGGGGGTGGCAGCGCCATGGACGCGGCCAAGGCCATGTGGGCCCTCTACGAACGACCGGACCTGGAGCCGGAGGAGATCAGCCCCCTCTTCCCTCTGGGGCTGCACAAGGTCAAGATGGTGGCCATCCCCACCACCGCGGGCACGGGCAGCGAGGTCACCTGGATGGTGGTGCTCACGGACACCGAGGCCCGGCGCAAGATCGGCCTGGGCAACCGGGAACTCACCCCCACCGTAGCCATCGTGGACCCGGAGATGTCCCGACGTCTGCCGTCGCGCATCACCGCGGACACAGGCATGGACGTCCTCACCCACGCCATCGAGGGCTACACGGCCAACTTCCACAGCGACTTCACCGATCCCCTCTGCCTGCAGGCCGCGGAGATGGTCTTCACCTACCTGCCTCGGGCCGTGACCAAAGGCGAGGAGGACATGGAGGCCCGGGAGAAGATGGCCAACGCGGCCACCATCGCCGGCCTGGGCTTCGGCAACTCCTACGTGGCCCTGGCCCACGCCCTGGGACACAGCTTCGGCAGCTACTTCAAGGTGCCCCACGGTCGAGCGGTGGCCCTCTTCCTGCCCTACACCATCGAGTTCACCGCCAACGGAGAGGCCGGCCGCTACCAGGAGCTGGTCCGTCGGCTGGGCCTGGGGGAGGCCGGCTCCCGGAAGGAGGCGGCCCGGCTCCTGGCCCAGCGCATCTGGGAGCTGGCCGAGAAGGTGGGGCAGCCCACCACCATCGCCGCGCTGGGCATCGCCCAGGAGGAGTTCGAGAAGGCCCTGGACGTCCTCTGCGAACACGCGGAGACGGACAACGCCATCCTGGCCGCGCCTCGCCTGCCCAGCCGAGAGGAGATGGAGAAGCTCTTCCGCTACGCCTACGAGGGCAAGCTGGTGGACTTCTAGCCGGGTTTCCTGCAACCACCGCTCTTCAACCATCACTGGCACACAGATATCACTGACACACGGAGACGGGCGCGGAGCGGTGCGCGCCCGTTCCTTTTGCCCGGATCGGGTCTAAACCGTTTTTGTTTGCCGTCCAACGCGCTCTCTGCTACAATTCCTGCTGCTACGATTTCTGTAGCAGCCTGGAGATGCCAGACCGTGGGGGATCACGAACAGAGACCCACAGAGGAAGCTGTCACCCACAGAGAAGTCCACAGAACAGA
>CAYQEB010000099.1:12877-15445 GCA_964416395.1 uncultured Caldilineaceae bacterium
CGCAGCGACCTGGTCATCAGCAGCAAGGTCTTCTGGCCCATGAGCGAGAACGTCAACGACCGGGGGCTGAGCCGCAAGCACATCATGGAGTCGGTGGAGAAGAGCCTGAAACGCCTGGGCACCGACTACCTGGACATCTACTTCTGCCACCGCTTCGACCCGGAGACGCCGGTGGAGGAGGTGGTGCGGGCCATGGACGACCTGGTCCACCAGGGGAAGGTGCTCTACTGGGGCACCAGCGTCTGGAGCGCGGCCCAGATCGAGGAGGCGGTGGGGACGTCCCGGCTCTACAACTGCTACCTACCCCAGGTGGAGCAGCCCCGGTACAACATGCTGGACCGGCACATCGAGCCGGAGATCATGCCCACCGCGGCCAAACACGGCCTGGGGCTGACGGTCTGGAGCCCCCTGGCTCAAGGGGTCCTCACCGGCAAGTACAACGAAGGCATCCCTGAAGGCAGCCGGCTGGCCAGCGGGGGGCAGATTGCGGAGTGGATGAAGGCGGACCTGACCGAGGAAAACGTGGCCAAGGTGCGCCAGCTCACCCAGATCGCCCAGGAGCTGGGGATCACCATGGCCCAGCTGGCCCTGGCCTGGATCCTGCGGCGGCCGGAGATCAGCAGCGTGATCACCGGGGCCAGCAGGCCCAGCCAGGTGGAATCCAACGCCCGGGCCGCGACCATCAAGCTCAGCCCGGAGGTCCTGGAGCGCATCGAGGGCATCCTGAACAACGCCCCGGCCCGCCCCGGCATGTAACTCTGGCTGGGTGTAGCCCTGGCCTGCTCCTGCGAACCAATCTCGAGGCCTGACCGAACCGGTCGGGCCTCGTTTTTGATTGGGGAATCCCGGTCTTGTCGGGGAATTCCAGGACAGAGACAGACGCTCAGAGTCAGCGGTGGGGAATACAGACTTTGGTCGGATATGCCTGGGCAACAGGTAGGACCAAGGGCCCGGAAGGCGCGGTCCAGGGTCTCTGGCAGAGGCGGTGTGTCCCGGCTACACTGGAGTCAGGAAACTGCATCGACTCATCCGTCGCACTCGAGGCAAGGAGGCTCTATCGTATGAACGGAATAATCACCTCGAAGACCATTTTCGCGAAACGCGGTTTATCCCAGGGATTTTGGCTGGCCCTGGGCCTGATCCTGCTCATTGCGCTGGCCACCACCCCTCTGGTGAGAGCGGACAACGGCCCGACCGAGCTCCAGACGGCCCCCGCTCAGGAGATCGCCACGGTCCAGGGGGGCTACACCATCGGCGACTTCGTCTGGCGAGACGCCAACGGGGACGGCATCCAGAACGACGGGGCCGCCAGCGGCATCAACGAAGTCAGGGTGGAGCTCTACAAAGGCCCGTGCAGCGCGGTCAAGGCCGGGAGCCATGTCCTGAAGCGGACCACCACTAGCAACCACCCCGTCACCGGCGCGCCGGGCTGGTACCAGTTCAAGGTCTCCAAAAAGGGGGACTACTGCGTGGTCCTGGCCAGCCGGAACTACCGCTCGGGCGGCGCTCTGGTGGGCCTGATCGCCAGCCCCCAGGACCAGGGCGGTGACGACACCCTGGACAGCGACGGCAACCCCTCCCACCGGGCGGACGTAACCGTCAGCAAGAGCAACCGGACGGTCACCCACGTGGACTTCGGCCTCACTCCAGCGCCAGAGGCTGCTCCGGGGCTGTGCTACGTCATCGCGGACAGCGGGGACTACTTGGGGCTCATCGACCGGACCACGGGGCAGGTGGACGTGGTGGGGTACGTGAACCCGCCCGACGGGGAGAACCTGACCATCGACCCCAGCGGCCCCACCCTCTACAACGTGGCTGGGAACCGAGGCTCCACGCCCCTGATCACCATCGACGAACAGACGGTGCAGACCACCATGATCCACCCGGATCTGGGCCTGTACGACGTGGATGGCCTGGCCTGGAACAGCAACGACGGGCTTCTTTACGCGGTCCGCGCCCGCACCAACGGCTACCCGGGCATCCTCTACACCATCGACAAGAGCACCGGGATCACCACGACCCTGGCCAACCTGACCATCAGCCCGGATCCCCTGGCTGGCGCGCCGGATCCCCACGTGGACGGGATCGCCTTCCACCCCTCCACGGGGGTGCTCTACGGCATCTACGACGCCCACGCTGGCAAGAGTTATCTGGTGACCATCGACCCGGCCACCGGTGTGATGACCCCAGTGGGCAACGCCAGCGACAAGGGCTACACCTGGGTGCACGACATCGAGGACATCGGCTTCGCGCCGGATGGCGTCTTGTACGGTGTGGCGGGAGCTTACGGTGGCATCGACTACGACGGTGATGGGGATGCGGACAGTGGCCGCTTCCAGGGGCTGGTCACCATCGATCTGACCACGGCCAAGGGCGCCGTAGTCGGCGAATTCGGCCAGCCCATCCAGGGGAAGTACTGGGATATGGAGGCCTTCGCCTGCGTGCCCTATCCGCCCCAGCCGCCGACCCCGACGCCCACGGCCACACCCACCAACACACCAACTAGCACACCGACCAACACGCCGACGCCTACGGCCACGCCCACCAACACGCCGACGCCTACGGCCA
>CAYQEB010000100.1:0-4312 GCA_964416395.1 uncultured Caldilineaceae bacterium
GTTTGGGAGACAGAGAACCGCTGGAAAAGGAGGTGAGGTCCATGCGTATTCTGGCCATCACGGATCTGCGAGGAGCCACCGAACGGGTCCCTCAGGTCCTGAAGCTGGCCCAGGAGGCGGAGGTGGGCGCGGTGGTCTTCAGCGGCAACATCATCGGTGAAGACGCCCGGGCCGAGGCCTTCCGCAAGGCGGTGGCCACGGGGCAGCCGCACCAGATCCCCCGCTCGGTCCTGGACGCGCTGGAAGAGGAGGCGGTGAAGGCCTACGAAGCCTTCTTCGACGAGATGGGCAAACTGGACGTGCCGGTCTTCGTGGTGCCCGGCCAGCTGGACGCCCCCAAGCGGCTCTACCTGCAGGCAGCCTTGAACCACGAGGTGGTGGAGCCCAACATCTTCATGGTCCACCGCTCTTTCGCCCTGCCTCTCCAGGGCTACAACCTGGCGGTGGCCGGCTTCGGCGGTGGGATCAGCGAGAACCGCCGGGAAGAGCAGCTGGCCCAGGTCTACCCGGCCTGGCTGGTGGAGTACGCGCTGGATTACGTGCGCCACTTCAAGCAGGAACCCATGCTGATCTTCCACACGCCGCCCAAGAAGGGTGTCCTGGACCGGCACGGGGAGGAGAACATCGGTCACGAGATGATCGACCATGTGATCAAGGTCTACCACCCCAAGTTCGCCTTCTGTGGCGCGGCTCGGGACGGCCAGGGCAAGACCCACATCGGCACCACCCTGGTCATCAACCCGGGCTGGTTGAAGGATGGCAAGTACGCCATCCTGGACACCAAGACCAAGCACGTGACCTTCGGTCAGCTGCCCGAGCCGGAGGGTGTTCAGGCCGCGGCCGCGCAGTCGTAGTCGCCAAGCGTCTCACATCGCCGCATCTCATCCCAGCCTGCCCAAGAAAGGGGAGCGCGCCGCCGGGCCGCTTCCCTTTCTCGCGTGGAGCGTTGGCTCGCTGGCTGCAACTTTTCCCGGGGGTGGAGCGTCCCAGGAGTGAAAGCCGCTTCCATCTCCGGCCCTCGGCTGCCGGGAAGGATAGGGCCTGATACAGGAAGGAGCAGGAAGGAACAGAAGAGCATGGTCTGACACAAGGAGGTGCACCATGTTCGGGAACCGACACGCCTTGACGTTCGCGCTTCTGCTGGGCCTGATCCTGTTGCCCACAGGTGGGATCCAGGCCGCTACACCCGCTTCGCCCGCCGCCTTGCCGGATGCGCTGCCGGGCGCTCTGCCCGCCGCTTCCCCAGCGGCGGCCGTGAGTCCGTGGCAGGCGACTTTCTGGAACAACACAGAGCTGGAGGGCCCACCGGTCCTCTGCTGCGTGACGGTGCACAGTGAGTTTCTGGACTTCGACTGGGGCTTCGGCTCCCCGGACCCGGACGTGAACCGGGATGGCTTCTCCGCCCGCTGGACCCGGACGGTGGAGCTGCCGGCCGGGCGCTACCGCTTCACCGCCACCAGCGACGACGGCGTGCGGCTCTTCCTGGACGGGGAGAAGATCCTGGACGGCTGGTGGGACCATGCGGCCCGCACCTTCACCGTGGAGCAGGATGTGGCCGCCGGTGAGCACACGGTGACGGTGGAGTTCTACGAGCGAGACGGCGTGGCTCTGCTCCAGGTCTCCTGGGAGCGGATCCTGCCCCCGGCCGCCACGGAGGTGATCTGGCTGGCGGAGTACTTCGACAACCCCACCCTGACCGGCCGGCCGGTGCTGGTGCGGGACGAGGGGCCCATCGACTTCAACTGGGGCCTGGGCTCCCCTGCGTCCGGGGTGATCCCCCCGGACGGCTTCTCCGTCCGCTGGAGCCAGGTGGTGGACTTCCCCGAAGGGACCTACCGCTTCGTCGCCACCAGTGACGACGGCGTGCGGCTCTTCCTGGACGGGGAGAAGATCCTGGACGGCTGGTGGGATCACGGCCTGCGCACCTTCACCGTGGATCGGCGGCTGAGCGCCGGCCGCCACGTGCTGGTGCTGGAGTTCTACGAGCGGGCCGGCGGCGCGGCGGTCCAGTTCGGCTGGGAGCTGGCCCCGAAGGAGCTCCAGGCGGAGGTGAGTCGAGAGGCCTGGCGCGGCGAGTACTTCAACAACAAGTTGCTGAGCGGCGCGCCCGTCCTGGTGCGGGAGGACGAGGCCATCGACTTCGACTGGGGCGAGGGCTCCCCCGCGCCAGGGGTGGTGAACCCGGATCGCTTCTCCGTGCGCTGGACCCGGGAGGTCTACTTCCAAGCCGGGCGCTACCGCTTCATCACGGAGACGGACGACGGGGTGCGCCTCTTCGTGGACGATCAGCTGATCATCGATCAGTGGCGGCTGATGCCCCCCACCCGCCACAGCGCGGAGATCCGCCTGGAGGAGGGGTGGCACACCGTCCGCATGGAGTACTTCGAGAACACCGTCCTGGCGGTGGCCAAGCTGTGGTGGGAGCGGGCTGTGCGGCCCACCACCGGGGTGGGCAATCTGGTGACCTGCGCCCCGCCCAACCCGCCCTACTGGGCCTGGGTCCGGATCTATCGCCTGGAGGCGGACGGGAGCTGGACGCCGGTGGTGCGCCGGGGCGTGGGGGCCATTGACCCCACAGGCCGCCTGAAGATCGACGGCCTGCCGGTGGATCTGGCCCGCTACGGCGACAAGGGGCACCCCTACTGGATCGAGCTCTGGATCGATGGCAAGGTGGCCAAGTCCGTGGGCAACTTCCAGCGCGGTGAGCCGGAGTTCCGCATCCGACCTGGGGTGGACAACTACACGCCCTGGGCCTGCCCGGTGATCCCGTGACGGAAGCCGGCCCGCCACGCGAAAAAGGAGGCCGACTGGTTCGCTCAGTCGGCCTCCTTTCTGTTTGCGTTTGCCTCTGTTCCGGCGATTGGGCCCTGCTCGGGGGACGGTCCGGCGGGAACCGGGCTGTCACCGCTTTGGCGCTAGACCCAACCCCGGTGCTTCATGGCCTGGTAGACCCGGTCCACGGCCAGGATGTCCGCGGCCAGCCGGTTGTGGACCTGCCGCTCCTGGGCGATCTTGTGGACGGCATAGAAGGCCTCCACCATCTTCTCATCCAGGCGCTGGTGCACCTCTTCCTCTTTCCAGTAGAAGTTGTAGGCATCCTGGACCTGCTCGAAGTAGCTGACGGTGACGCCGCCGGCGTTGCAGAGGATGTCGGGGATGACGAAGACGCCCTTCTGGAAGAGGATCTCGTCCGCTTCCGGGGTGGTGGGGCCGTTGGCCAGCTCCGCCACGATCTGGGCCTGGATGCGGTGGGCGTTCTCCCCGGTGATCACGTTCTCCAGCGCGGCGGGGAAGAGCACCGTCACATCCAGCTCCAGCAGTCCCTCGTTGCTGATGGGCCGGGTGTCCGGGAAGCCCACCACGGAGCCGGTCCGCCGTTTGTGGTCGAAGACCTGCTCGTAGTTCAGCCCTTCCGGATCGTAGATCCCGCCCTTGCTATCGCTCACCGCCACCACCTTCATGCCCAGGATCTCCACGGCCAGCTTGTGGGCGAAGCTGCCGGCGTTCCCGTAGCCCTGGATGGCGGCGGTCTTGCCCCGCAGGTCGATGTTCAGGACCTTGGCCGCCTCTCGCACGGCGTAGATGCCGCCCCGGGCCGTGGCGTCCGAGCGCCCCTTGCTGCCACCCAGATCCAGAGGCTTGCCAGTGATGATCCCCGGAGCCCGGTGGCCGGTGATGACCTCGTACTCGTCCATCATCCAGGCCATGACCTGGGGATTGGTGTAGACGTCCGGCGCGGGAATGTCCACCTCCGGGCCGATGTGGTGGGCCAGGGCGCGCATGTACCCCCGGCTCAGGCGCTCCAGCTCGGTCTGGGAGAGCTCCTTGGGGTTGCAGATCACGCCCCCCTTGGCTCCACCCAGGGGCAGATCCATGACAGCGGTCTTCAACGTCATCCAGGCCGCCAGGGCCCGCACAGTGTCCAACGTCTCCTTGGGATGGAAGCGCAGCCCGCCCTTGGAGGGACCCCGGGCGTCGTTCCACTGGACGCGGTAGGCCGGGAAGACCTCAGTGGCGCCGTTGTCCATTTTCACTGGGATTTGGAAGTGAAGTTCCCGGAGAGGAGAGCGGAGGAGCTTGTGTGCGGCTTTGGGGAGCTTGAGAAGCTCGGCAGCCATGTCGATTTGCTGTTGCGCAAAGACCAGGGGATTGTCCGTCTGCACAATGCGCGGCTTGGATCTGACAGTCATTTGCTCAATCTCCTTTGATTGAAATGGTGCCACGGAGCGATCCGCATCGATCGCCCCACCGATATGGGTTGGACGCCGGTGAACGATCCGCTGTCCATCGACGCCCACATTATAGCACTCTT
>CAYQEB010000100.1:4412-15409 GCA_964416395.1 uncultured Caldilineaceae bacterium
GGGCGGAGGGTGATCCCGTCGGCGACCCCTCGCCGGCCGCCCAGGAGGTGGCCCGGCGCATCAACCAGCTTCGGGCCCAGGCCGGCCTACCCCCCTTGACCCTGCACCCTCTCCTGAGCCAGGCCGCCGCCGCCCACATCCAGGACATGCTCGCCTCCGGCCGCTACGGTCACCTGGGCAGTGACGGCAGCCGGGTGGGCCAGCGCATCGCCCGCACCGGCTACCTCCTGGATGGCTGGGCCGGGGAGATCTGGGCCGCCTACCGCACCCTGGACGAGACCTTCCGCTTCTGGATGACGGATCCACCCCACCGCCAGAGCATCCTGAACCCCCACTACCGAGAGATGGGTGTGGCCGCCTTTCCCCGAGCCCAGGGCCAGGGGCTGATCGTGGTGGTGGACTTCACCACCGGCGGCCAGGGGGTCGGATCCCCGACCAGCCCGCCCCCCGCTCAGCCAGGGGCGCCAGCCCCCCTCCCAATGGCGAACCCGATGTCGAACCGCACCCCGGACCAGGCCGCCAACCGGATCTACGTGGTTCGGCCAGGGGACACCCTCTTCACCATTGGCCTGCGCTTCCAGGTCCCCTGGGAGGAGATCGCCAGGGCCAATGGCCTGGAGGAAGGCTCCCTGCTCCAGATCGGCCAGGCCCTGCGCGTCCCCGGTGGGCCGCAGCCCCTCGTCGAACCGACGTCCCAGGCCGCCCCCGCCCGCTACACCGTGCAGCCCGGGGACACCTTGGCCAGCATCGGGGCTCGGCATGGCCTCTCCTGGCAGGCGCTGGCCGCGGCCAACGGCCTGGACGAGACGAGCATCCTGCGCGTCGGCCAGGTCCTGGCCATTCCTTCGGCAGCCAGGTCAGCAGCCGGGACCCAGGAGCGCATCCATCAGGTGGAGCCTGGGGAGACGGTGGTGGGCATCGCCTACCGCTACGGCGTGGACTGGCAGGAGCTGCTGCGGGTCAACAGCCTGAGCTCCTCCAGCCTGCTTCAGGTGGGCCAGGTGCTGCGCATTCCCCGGGCCGATCCATGAAAGAGGCGGCAGCGGAGGGCCCGAAAGGGGAGGGGACATCTGTCCTAAGTTTTCGGGACAGATGTCATGTGAGGGCGGTCCTTTCCTCTTCTATACTGGATCAAACTGCAGGTGGACCTCTGGGTCCAATGCGTTTTTCTTTTTGCGCGCACCGCACCCCATAGCTTCAGCCATCCACCTTCCCAACATCTATCCGCACGGATGCGCTGGCCGACCTTGTGGTTGACCATCTGTCCATTCCCCGGGCAGTTTATCGTTTTCTGCATCCACCCATCTGTCACGCAGTGAGGAGGGATAAATCGTGTTGACCGAACACGAAGCAGTCTTGAATAGGAGGGGAGTGCATTCATGAACAAGGACAACTCCGCTCTCAAGATCATCGGCCCGATTGTAGGCGCGGTCGTCCTGATCGTGCTCGTCTACATGGCCGTGAGCAACTTCCAGACCGACGTCCGGGCCACAGAGCCGGGGGCGCCGGCAGAGGCCGTGGCCGAGACCGAGGCCAAGGCGGAAGAGGCCGCTCCAGCCCCAGAGGAAGCCGCCGCCCCTGAGGCCGAGACGGCGGAGGCCGCCAGCGAGGAGGCCCCGGCCGAGGCTGCGGAGACCACGTCCGCGCCGGCCGGGGAGCCGGTGGCCGTGGCCCAGATCCAGGCGCCGGAGGATGTGGTGGCCGCCTTCAACAAGGGCGGCTGCGGCAACTGCCACACCATCGCCGGGGTGCCCGGGGCCACAGGGACCGTGGGCCCGAACCTCTCGGAGATCGGCGCGGTGGCCGCGTCCCGCAAGGAGGGCTACACCGCCGAGGAGTACATCCGGGAATCCATCCTGGATCCCAACGCCTTCATCGCTCCGGAATGCCCCAACGGCCCCTGCCCGGCCGGGGTCATGCTCCAGAGCTTCGGGGAGACCTTGAGCGAGAAGGACCTGGACACCATCGTCAACTACCTGGCCGCCCTGGGCACGGACAAGATGGCCGAGTTCACCGGAGCGGAGGCCATGGCGCCGGAGAGCATTCCGGTGGAGCTGCCCCCGGAGTCGGTCCTGGAGCCCTTCCAGGAGCTGCCCAAGGAGCCGGCCGACGAGGCCCTCATCGTTCTGGGCAAGTACCTCTTCTTCGATCCCCGCCTCTCTGGGAACGTCTCACTGAGCTGCGCCAGCTGCCACCAGCCGGACAAGGCGTGGACCGACGGCCAGGCCCTGAGCCGAGGCTACCCCTCCACCAGCTACTTCCGCAACACGCCCACCCTGCTGAACACCGCCTACGCGGAATGGCTCTACTGGGATGGGCGCATGGATGGGGGTGACATGCCCACCCTGGTCCGGGATCACCTGACGGAAGCCCACTTCATGTCCATGGATGGGCGACTCATGGCCGAGCGGCTCAAGCAGGTGCCAGCCTACGTGGAGCTCTTCGACAAGGCCTTCGGCGGCGAACCCAGCTTCGGCAAGGTGCTGAAGGCCATCACCGCCTACGTACAGACCCTGAACTCGCCGCCCACCCCCTACGACCAGTACCTGGCCGGGGACACGGAGGCCCTCTCCGAGGACGCCAAGGCGGGCCTGGCCCTCTTCCAGGACAAGGCCCAGTGCAGCACCTGCCACAGCGGTCCTCTCTTCACCGACAACGACTTCCACAACATCGGCGTGGCCACGGACCAGGAGATGTTCAATGATCCGGAGCGCCACCTGACCTTCCGCCGCTTCTTCTACCTGTTCGGCGTGCCCAACTACCGCAGCCTGCGGGAAGATGTGGGCCGCTACGCCCTGACCAAGATGGACGAAGACTGGGGCAAGTTCCGCACCCCCAGCCTGCGAGAGGTGAGCCGAACCGCCCCCTACATGCACAACGGCAGCCTGGCCACCCTGGAGGATGTGGTCCGCTTCTACAACGAGGGCGGCGGCCCGAACCAGACTGCCGGCCTGGAGCCCCTGAACCTGACCGACGAAGAGATCGGCCAGCTGGTGGCCTTCCTGGAGAGCCTGAGCAGCGAGCCCATCCCTGTGGAAGAGCCCACCCTGCCGGACTACGGCATCGTGCCGCTGGGCTCGACCGAGGTGGAGCCCATGGCCGAGGAAGCCGCCCCGGCAGAGGAGGAGACCGCCCCGGCCGAGGAAGCGGCTGGGCCCTCCGAGCTGGCGTTGGAAGGCTTCCAGAAGGGGGGCTGCGCCGCCTGCCACGTCATTCCGGGCGTGCCCGGGGCCATGGGACAGGTGGGGCCGGATCTCAGCAACGTGGCGGCCGAGGTGGCCGAGCGGGTCAAGGATATGACGGTGGAGGAGTACCTGCACCAGTCCATCGTGGACCCCAACGCGGACATCGCGCCCAACTGCCCGTCCGGCGCCTGCCCGGCCAACGTCATGCCGCCCAACTTCGCCGAGACCTTGAGCGAAGAGGAGATCAACGCCATCGTGGAATACCTAGCCAGCTTGGGGAATGGGAGGTAACAGACCATGTTCAAACGCCTATCAACAGTCGCCGCCCGTCGACCATGGAAGCTGGTGTTCTGGCTAGGTATGGGGCTGGCCCTGGCTTTGGCCCTGATCCTGTCCGGACAGCAGCCGGCCCAGGTCGTCGCACAGGACACCTATCCGCCATTGGCGCCCCTGCCCCCGGTCGTGGCGCCACCGGACAACCCCATCACGCCAGAGAAGGTGGAGCTGGGCAAGATGCTCTACTTCGACCCCCGCATGTCCGGTGACGGCTCCATGAGCTGCAACAGCTGTCACCCGGCCAGCACCGGCTGGGGCGTGCCCACCGCCATTTCCTTCGGCGGAGCGGGCACCAGCCACTGGCGCAACGCCCAGACCATCCTGAACGTAGCCTACTACTCTCGATACAACTGGGACGGGGCCAAGAAGAGTATCGAGAAGCAGAACGCGGGCGCCTGGGGCGGCGCCGTGGCCGGGAACCTGGACAGCGCCCTGGCCGAGGAACGCCTGGCCCAGATCCCCGAGTACGTGAAGCGATTCAAAGAGGTCTTCGGCCTCGAGTACCCCACCTGGGATGCAGCCCTGAAGGCCGTGGCCACCTACGAGCGCACCATCGTCAGCCGCAACGTGCCCGCGGACGCCTTCTTCCAGGGGGACGAGAACGCCATCTCTGAGGAAGCCAAGCGGGGCTACGAGCTCTTCAACGGCAAGGCCAACTGCATCGCCTGCCACAACGGCCCCCTGGCCAGCGACGGCACCTACCACGCCATCGGGACCCCCCAGAACCCTGAGTTCTACAACAGCCCCCTCAAGCAGATCACCTTCCGCTACGAGCAGGTGGCCAAGGGCGTTCCCGAGGAGGTCTACCGCACCACGGATCAGGACCTGGGGCTCTACTACGTGACCAAGCAGGACGAGGACAAGGGCAAGTTCCGCACGCCCAGCCTGCGGGATCTCTGCTACACCGCCCCGTACATGCACAACGGCGTCTTCCAGACCCTGGAAGAGGTGGTGGCCTTCTACAACGCCGGTGGCGGTGACACGCCCAACAAGGACCCGGAGATCTACCCGCTGGATCTCACCGAGGAAGAGCAGAGTGACCTGGTCGCTTTCCTGAAGAGCATGTGTGGCGATCCTGTGACCGACGAACCGCCGGAGCTGCCCCCCTACGGGGTCTTCCCGGCGCCTGAGGAAGGAGAATAAGATGAGCCGAGAACAGCATGATGAAAACAGGGCTGTCAATCCTCCGGCCGAGGAGGCCTGCGGGGCGACGGATCCGGCCTTCCTGATGAACCGCCGCCAGTTCCTGTTCGGGGCCGGCGCCGCGCTCACCATGCTGGCCATGCCCGGCTGGCTGCGAGGACGGGGCATGCCCGCCCAGGTCCAGGCCCTGGTAGCCGAGTACCCTCGCCAGCGCATCGCCAGCCTGAGCGAGCTGAAGACCGGTGACGTGATCCCCTTCCGCTATCCGTGGGACCACCCCAACGCGGCCAACTTCCTGGTGAAGCTGGGCGAGGCGGCCGGCGGCGGCGTAGGCCCGGACCAGGACATCGTGGCCTTCAACAGCTTCTGCTCTCACATGGGCGGCCCTCTGGAAGGCAAGTTCCAGGCCGACATTGGCGTGGCGGGGCCCTGCCCCCTGCACTGGACCACCTTCGACCTCACCCGCCACGGGATGGTGGTCAGCGGTCACGCCACCCAGGGCCTGCCCCAGATCATCCTGGAGGTGGACGGCGATGACATCTACGCCACCGGGGTGATGGGGCTGATCTACGGCTACTACGACAACAGTGTGGACCCAACGGCCTGAGGAGGACTGAAACCATGCCATTAGAATATACACCCAAAGATTCTGTGCCTCTGCCACCGAAGGACGCCAAGGTCTACACCACCGGCTGCGCCTACTGCATCGTGGGTTGTGGCTACAAGGTGTACACCTGGCCTGTGGACGCGGAGCCTGGTGGCCCCAACCCAGAGGAGAACGCCCTGGGCGCCAGCTTCCCGGGTAACGTGCTGGGCCCCTGGATCAGCCCGAACCAGCACAACATCGTCAAGGTGGACGGCGAGGACCACCACGTGGTGGTGGTGCCCGACTTCGACACCCAGGTGGTGAACCGGGGCGGCAACCACTCCATCCGGGGCGGCACCCTGGCCCTGAAGTGCTTCAACGAGAAGGCCCCCACCAAGGAGCGGCTCCACTACCCCATGATCCGGGTGAACGGCGAGCTGACCCGGGTGGACTGGGACACGGCCCTGGACGTGATGGCCGCGGTGAGCAAGCACGTGCTGGAGAACTACGGTGAGTCGGCCTGGGCCATGAAGACCTACTCCTACGAGTTCTTCGAGAACACCTTCGCCATCACCAAGCTGGCCTTCGGTGTGATCAAGACCCCGGCCTTCTCCCAGCACGACAAGCCGGCCATGGGCAACGACACCGCCGGCTTCGACGACAGCGGCCTGATCAACTTCAACTCCAGCTACGACGACTGGCAGATGGCCGATGTGGTCTTCATCTCCGGCACGGACCCCTTCGAGACCAAGACGGTCCTCTTCACCGAGTACCTGATGAAGGGGCCCAAGCTGATCTTCGCCGTGCCCCGCCGGACGGCCGGCGTGGCCTACGCGGAGGCCAACGGCGGCCTCTTCCTGCAGGTGATCCCCGGCACGGACACCCTGCTCCACCTGGCCATCAGCCGGGTGATCCTGGAGAACGGCTGGGAGGACAAGGAGTTCATCCAGGAGTGGATCGCCAGCAAGTGGGAGATCGACGCCGGCATGGGCCGAGGCACCCGCAACACCCCCTGGCAGTGGCGCACCACCTGGGGCATGCTGGGGACAGACTTCGAAGGCTACAAGGATTGGCTGCTCAACTACGAGTGGGCCGAACTGGACAAGGCCAGCGAGATCACCAGCGTGCCCAAGGAGAAGATCATCAAGGCCGCGGAGATGCTCACCGGCGCCGGCGGCGAGCGCCCCAAGGCCAGCTTCGGCTTCGAGAAGGGCAACTACTGGAGCAACAACTATCTGAACACCGCCAGCTACGCGGCCATGGGCCTGCTCTGCGGCGCAGGCAACCGGCCGGGGCAGCGCATCGCCCGCCTGGGCGGCCACCAGCGGGGCTGGCAGAAGTTCGCCGGTTACCCCCGGGCCAAGTCCCCGGAGAAGCTCCCCGGCCGCCGCAAGATCGAGATGGACCTGGATCGCTGGGTGGAGGCGGGCCACGTCCGCTTTGCCTGGGTCATCGGCACCACCTGGACCGGGGCCATGGCCGCCAGCCAGGAGCTGGCCCGGCGCTTCCGGGAGATGACGGTGGAGAGCCCCCACCAGATCACCAGCACGGACAAGCAGGAGATCATCGACACCCTGATCAAGCGGGTGGACAGCGGGGGCATGGTGGTGGTGGATTCGGACATCTACCCGGTGGTCCCCATCGGCACGGAGATCGCGGACATCGTCCTGCCGGCCGCGGCCTGGGGCGAACACTACGGCACCCGCTGCAACGGCGAACGCCGGCTGCGCCTCTACCAGAAGTTCTACGATCCGCCGGGAGAGGCCAAGCCCGACTGGTGGGCCATCAGCCGCTTCGCCCAGAAGATGGGCTTCGAGGGCTTCGACTGGGAGGACGAGAACCAGATCTTCGAGGAGGCGGCTCGCTTCAGCCGAGGCGGCCTGCTGGACTACAACGCCCTGGTCTGGAAGGCCAAACAGGAGGGCAAGACCGGCTACGAGAAGCTGCGGGAGCTGGGCACCACCGGCATCCAGACGCCCATCCGGGTGGAGAACGGGGACATCGTGGGCACCAAGCGCATCCACGACGTGACCTTGAAGCTGGGCGCGCCGGAGGGACCTGCCATCCACTCCAAGTGGCTGACCCACTTCCGCAGCCAGAGCGGCAAGGCCCTGCTCATCAAGACGCCCTGGGAGCTCTTCGCGGACTTCTTCGACTACATCAAGCCGGATCGGGCCAAGGGCGAGTTCTGGATCACCAACGGGCGCATCAACGAGGTCTGGCAGTCCCACTTCGATGACCTGCGCAAGCCCTACACGGAGAACCGCTGGCCCGAGCCCTTCATCGAGATCAACCCGGAGGACGCAGCCGACCTGGGCATCGAGAGCGGCGACTACGTGCGCCTGTTCAACGACAAAGTGCTGATCCAGACCGGCGGCTTCGTGAAGGTCAAGCCCGAGGAGATGCAGTTCACCTGGCTCCTGGAGAACGGCTACATCCGCTTCGGTAAGGCGGACGTGCGGGCCGTGGCCATCGTCAGCGAGTCGGTGCCCCCGGGCGTGATCTTCGCCGACTTCCTCTACCCGGGCAGCGCGGCCAATTCCCTGGTCCACCGGGTGCCGGACCCCATCACCAACCGCTACCGCTTCAAGCTGGGCACCGGCAAGGTGGAGCGGGTCGGTGAGTCGCCCTACAAGAACGACTTCCGCTTCATGAGCTTCAAGCCACGCTTCGTGAGCTAAGCTCACCCTTCCGGGGAGGGCGGTCCCTGGGCCGTCCACCCCCCTCAAATCACGACAGCATCCCCTCCTTCCTCTCGATTGGGCGGGTCCTTCACAGCGAAGGGCCCGCCCAATGTTTTTTTGGGCGTTTTTGAGCCCCTGGGCCCCCCGTCAGCCCCTCAAATCCCACCCCCGATCCGGGTCCCAGCCTGGATCGGCGTAATACAGAGCGTAACGCAGATGCCCGAAAATGAGACGGCAAGCACCGGGAGGGGTCACAGGTTCTCCCCCATTCCTGCGACCTCTCCCCGGGCCATGCCAAACATCGTCGCCAACAGAAGCTCAATCCGGTATGGGAAAGGGAGATCCAGATGTTGAATATGCGGATGAACAGGACGAGAGGAACCATGCCATGTGAGGCGCAGGGTTTTTCCAAAGAGACCAGGAAAGCGGCACAGCCCGGGCAGGTGGTGCTGCTGGTGGAGGGTGACCCGGAGCGGCGGCAGGAGATGCGCTGCTTCCTGGAGGGAGCCGGCTACAACGTGCGCCTGGCCCGGACAGGCCAGAGCTGCCTGCACCAGCTGCGCCTGCTCCGGCCCGACCTGGTGCTGATCAACGTGGATCTGCCGGACGTCGACGGCTTCCAGCTCTGTCAGCAGATCCGGAAGCTCTCCCCCATCCCCATTGTGCTCATCTCCGTGGGCGCAGGCCGAGACATGATGATCAGCGGCTACCGCAACGGGGCCGACTACGTGCTGACCGAATCCCCCACCAGCCCCTTGCTCCTCACCTACATGGAGACCCTCCTGCGCTGGGAGCAGAAGAAAGAGCCCCAGAAGCCCCGCCTGGCCTACGCGGACGATTACCTGGTGATCAACCTGGACCGGCGGGAGGTGCTGGCCGGAGGGCATCTGCGCAAGCTCACCAAGACCGAGTTTGATATCCTGACCTATCTGGTCCGGCACCAGGGCTACGTGATGACTCCCGAGCAGATCCTGGCCAACATCTGGGGCGAGGAGCACACCCACCGCATGGACTTCCTCTACAAGCACATCTCCGGGCTGCGCCGCAAGATCGAGGAAAACCCCCGGCAACCCCGCTACATCCAGACTTACCACGGCATGGGCTACGCCTTCGAAGACCTGGGCTGAGGTCCGGGAAAAAGCTAAGGAAGGGGTTGCTGCCAACGGCCAAACTCCTGGCCCGTGGCAGCGTCGTAGAGGATGACCCGCAGGGTCAGGGGCTGCTGTCGAGGATCCCCGGGCAGGGAAAGAATGTGGACATCCCGCACCGTCTCTCCGGGCAGCCAGGCCCAGGACGGGTAGACCTGGCCCAGGGGGAAACGATCCTCCTGGGCCAGAAGCTGTCCCTCCCCATCCAGGAAGCGGAAAGAGAGCTTGAAGGTGCGCTCCAGGGGCTGGGTGGGCTGCCAGTAGAGGGCCAGCTCCAAAGCCGGTCCTCCTGCCTGCTCCAGGACGGCCTGATCGTAGCCTGTGAGGAGCAGAGCCCCCTCCACAAAGCTCCGCTCCAGGGGATGGGTCGGTCTGCCCGGCTGGGCCTCCCCCCGGGGCCAGACCCGCACCAGGGGCCCCTCCCCGCTGAAGCTGTAGAGGGTCTCGATGCCGGCCAGCTCCTGGGTCAGGTAGACGGGCAGACCCTGGGCCATGAACTGGGCCACCAGCTGGCGGCGCAGCGCCGGATCGTCCGCCACCACCGGGACCGCGTTGCGTCCCAGTCCCTCGGCCGCCTGCATGTACTTCAAGGCGGTCATCTGCCCCTCCAGCCCCACCACTCGACTCCCCGGCGGGAAATCCACCTTAGCCATGGCCACCGCGTAGTCGTGGACCGCCCACTCCTGGCTGCGGTCCACTGCCGGACCCCGCCCACCGAACCCCGTCAACGCTCCCAACAGGATCAGCGCCTGGAGGGCCCAGGCGAGACGGCGCGCCCCTAGGGCTGAGGAGGCCCCCGGGGGGAGGCGACGCTCCACCCTTTCCGCCAGAGAAAAACTGGCCTGCCCCACGCCCAGGGCCAGGACCAGAAAGGCGGGGATGAGGAAGACCTCCACGTCCGGCACCCGGTAGGCCAGGCCGAAGAGGAGGTGGGTGAGCCCCACCAGGAGCATGAGCGCCCACGCCGGACGGCGCCGCCCGGCCAGGCCCAGCCCCAATCCCAGCAGGCCCAGGAGGAGCAGGGGCCAGCCGAACTGGGCCCGAAAGAGGGCCAGCCACTCCCCCGGGCCCCGGGCCACCGCCAGGGGGTTGTCCTGGAAGAAGCCGGTGTAGCCCCGGGCCAGCACGTGATCCCAGAAGCCAGACCAGCTGTTCACGTAGTCCCCGCGCAGGTCTCGGACGCCCATGGCCGCCCGGATGGGGATGTAGGCGTAGAGGAGAAGGGGGAAGAGCAGGGCCAGAAGCCAGGGGAGCCAGGCTCTGCGGGGCCGCCACAGCCCCGGGAAGCGCCAGAGCAGGGCCAGGGCCAGGCCCGGGAGCAGAAGCAAGGTGGTGCGGTGATGGGTCAAGGAGAGGCCCAGGAGCAGGAAGAGAGGGGTGAGACGAGGCGGATCGCTCCCCTCCTGGGCTGGAGCTTGGAGAGCGGCCACCCCGGTCAGGAGGATGGCGGCCACGAAGAGCCCGTGCAGGGCGTAGACCTCGGCTAGGGTGGCCTGACTCCACCAGACCGGGCTCAGGGCGAAGGCCAGGGCCACAGTCACCCCGGCCAGAAGGGAGCGAAGGCCAGGCTCGGTCCCCAGCAGGCGACGGGCCAGGAGGAAGAGCAGCGCCACGGCCCCGGCCCCGGCCAGCCCGCTGAAGAGGTTCACCCGCCAGGCCCAGTTGCCCACAGGCAGGAGCAGACGGCTCCACAGACCGCCCAGGAGCACGTAAAGGGGATAGCCAGTGGGGTGAGGAATGCCGAAGGTGGGGACCACCAGCTGGAATTCCAGGCTGTCGTCGTAGAGGGCCACGATACTGGGGGCCGCGGTGATCCCGTAGAGGAGGAGCGCGGCCCCGCCCAGGAGCCCAGCCAGCCAGCGGGAGCGGTTCAAACCGCTCTGCGGTCCTGGCGCCTGGACGCCCTGACGCCGCG
>CAYQEB010000101.1:0-1453 GCA_964416395.1 uncultured Caldilineaceae bacterium
ATCGTCATCATCGTCATCGTCGTCGTCATCGTCGTCATCATCGTCATCGTCGTCATCGTCGTCATCATCATCGTCGTCATCATCGTCGTCATCGTCGTCATCATCATCGTCGTCGTCATCATCGTCATCATCGTCGTCATCATCATCGTCGTCACCGCTGCTATCATCATCGTCACCGGTGCTGTCGTCATCGTCGTCATCATCGCTGTTGTCATCGTCGTCATCGAGCTCGTCATCATCGTCATCCTCGTATGCCAACGCACCTTTCAATGTGCGCATTCGCGCCGTGGTGGAGAGAGGAATGGCGTCGTCTCCCAAAATGTTGGACAACAGGGGAATCAAAGGCTGATAGCTATAGGACAAGGTCACCTGTGTGTATTTGTCGGTTTGCGTCACACTGACACCAACCGAGTCCAAGTCAAGCCCGTCCAGCTTGCTCTTGGCATCCGCCTGGATCAAGGCTAGATCAGTGGTGGTGATGCCGCGACGGGCGCCAGCCTGCGCGCCAGCAGCCAACTGGATGTAGATGAACGCAGCACGCCCCACGTCCAGGCTCGCGGTGAGGAGCACCATCAAAAGCCCCAGGATCAGCGCTGTCTCCACCAAACTTTGACCGGCCCGCTTGCGTTTCCACCAGAAGACAATATATTTGAACCCCTTTAACATACCTGCACCTCGCAGTACATCTCGCAGTACATTTCCGCTACGTTCATCTGCCCCTACATGGCTGGCTGGCCGCCCGTCTCCGATTCGGCGAAAGCTCCGCCGAATGTTGTAGTTCTCCTGATTTGAACATAGCGGAGAAAGGGCAAGGCCTCAATAGAACTTAGGACATGCCTTGCCGAGAGGAGGGTGCTGGATCCGAGGAGTGGCGAAAAACGGGGAAACAAAAAGGCCGGGAGTCCATTCCCGGCCTTCGAAGACGTGATTCGATTCGTTCCTGGAGGCAGTGTATGCCCCCGGGCTATTGCCAGCGCCAGCGCTCCATCTCGTGACAGACCGGACAGAGCCCAGAGCGGGGATGCAGGATCTCCGCATCCACCACCTCGTCACAGCCAGGACAGGTGGCCAGCTTGCGATCGTGCTTGCGCTCCCGGAAGACGATCTCCTGGTCCGGGCGGAGCACCCGCTCCCGCTGGCGCCTCTCCCGGGCCCGACGCTCTTTGGACTCCCGATCGCTCCGGGAGCGCTTCTTCTGTTGGCGCATCGCCACCAACCGCATGAACTCTTCCAACGTCACTTTGAACATGGTTCTCTCCTCGGGGAAGTGGTAGCCAACGATTGGAACCGACTTCATCATACCCGGCTGGATTGTATTCCTCTGTCTTTTCCCCTACAATCTCACCCCAGGCCTCTTCCTTTGCCTTGGAGCCCTGGGAGCAAAGTCAAGCGTTGCCATCCACTATATGCCACTGCATTTTTCAGGCCAATACGCCACATCGGCTACTTTCGT
>CAYQEB010000101.1:1553-10439 GCA_964416395.1 uncultured Caldilineaceae bacterium
GAGCTGCTGGAGACGGTGCTGGCAGCGCCAAGCGTGCGGGAAGATCTCCTGGAGCGCCTCTGCGCCCTCTACGACTGCCGGGATCGCCTGCCCGAGCTGCGATCCATCCCGCCGGCAGTCCTGGCCCACCAGCTCATCGAGGGGACCCCCATGCGCAAGAACACCCTGACCAAGTTCCTCAGCCCCCTGCGCTTTGACCTGCCCCCGCTGCCCAATGCCTTCTTCATGCGGGACGCCACCATGTGCGTCAACGACGGCGTGGTCATCGGATCCATGGCCAACCGGGTGCGGGAGGCGGAGGCCTTGCTGCTCCGAGCCGTCTTCTCCCACCATCCGGAGTTCCAGGAAAGCCCCTTCTACTTCGACGGCACGGACCGCAGCGCGCCCAACGTGACCATCGAAGGAGGCGACCTCCTGGTCATCCGAGAGGACCTGGTGGTTCTGGGCTTCGGGGAACGCACCTCCCCCCAGGCCATCGATGTGCTGCTCCGGGCCTTCGCCCAGGCCGGCCGCATCCAGGACGCTATCGTGGTGGAGATCCCCCGCAGCCGGGCCACCATCCACCTGGACATGATCTTCACCATGATCGACGTGGACAAGTGCGTGGTCTTCCCGCCCCTCATCACCGGGGAACAGAAGTGCCGGGCCATCCACGTCGCCTTCGAGGGCGGGCGCATCCGCTCCCTGACCAGCCGCCCGGACCTGCTCACGGCCCTGGCCGAGCTGGGCATCCACCTGGCGCCCATCCCCTGCGGCGGGGAGAACCCCCTCTACCAGGAGCGGGAACAGTGGACCAGCGGAGCCAATTTCTTCGCCATCGCGCCGGGCAAGATCATCGGATACGAGCGCAACCCGGCCACCTTCGCGGAGCTGGAACGCCACGGCTACCCCACCGTCCAGGCCCGGGACATCATGGCCGGCCGGGTGGATCTGGCCGACTACCCTCGCTGCGCCATCATGATGCCCGGCGCAGAGCTGAGCCGAGGCGGGGGCGGCTGCCGCTGCATGACCCTGCCCGTCTGGCGAGAGCCGGCGCCCCTGTGACGCGCAGGCGCCTGGTCGGCTCGGCCCGGCCACCATCTCAAACAACCAGCGGAGAGACAACCAGAGAAAGAAACAACCGGAAGCAACCAGGAGGAGGGGCCCATGGCGCCCATCAAGCTGGATCAATTTCTCAAACTGAAAGGGGTGGTGCGCTCTGGCGGGGAGGCCAAGCACCTGATCCGCGCCGGCCAGGTGCAGGTGAACGGCCAGGTGGAGACCCGCCGAGGGCGCAAGTTGACCCCCGGGGATGTGGTCCGGGTGAGGGATCAGGAGTGGGTGGTGGAGGAGCGCCTGAAGTGAGGGGCTTCTCCGGGGGAGCGGCCCGGCAGGAGATCCCGGCTCGTCAGGACGGGACCGGGGCGGAGACGGGCGTCTCTTCGCTGGCAGGAACCGGCGCGCCTTGAGGGGTGGCCACCCCGTCTGCAGCCAGGACAGGCTCCAGGGCGGCGATGGCGCAGGCCACCATGCCGTCGTCCGGTTCCCGAGTGGTCAGCTTCTGCAGGAGCAGCCCAGGCGCGATGAGCAGCCGCATGAAGGGGTTGTCCTCGTGGCTGGCGCTGAGACGGATGATCTCGTAGGCGATGCCAGCCACCACAGGGATGAGCAGGATCCGGCTGACGAAGCGCAGGAGCAGGGCCAGCCAGGTGCTCTCCACCCAGGCGAAGGTGAGGGGTGCGAAGAGCAGGATGCTGATCACCAGGACGTAGAGAAGGAAGCTGGTGCCACAGCGGGTGTGCTGCACGCTGTAGCGCTGGACATTGGCCACGGTCAGCTCTTCCCCGGCCTCGTAGGCGTTGATGGTCTTGTGCTCCGCGCCGTGGTAGCCGAAGACCCGGCGGATATCGGGCATGAGGCCAATGGCCCAGAGGTAGGCCACGAACAGGACCATGCGGATCCCCCCTTCCAGGAGGGCGTCCACGGCGGGGTTGTCGTCAAAGAAGGTGGCCAGCCACTTGCTGACGAAGGTGGGCAGCAGGAAGAAAAGCCCGATAGCGAACACCAGGCTGACGGCCACCGTGGTCCAGGCCACCGGCCCGCTGAACTCCACTTCCGGGCCGTCCTCCTCCTGCATGGCCACGTCCGCGCTCCACATGAGGGCCCGCATGCCCAGGCCCAGCGCGTCCCAGAGCAGGGTCAGCCCCCGAATGAAGGGCCACTTGCCCCAGCTGCTGGTGTAGATCTTGGCCGTCAGGGGCTCCTCGTGGACCACGATCTCGCCCTGGGGATTGCGCACGGCCACGGCCATGCTCTTCTGCCCCCGCATCATCACCCCTTCGATGACGGCTTGTCCGCCGTAGTATTTCGTGCTCATGGGTCCGTTCTGTCTCCTTGATGTCGTTTGGAGGCCTGGCCACGGGGGCTGCCTCAGGAATAGACCGCGGCCAAAGCCACCCGCAGGTTGTCGATGGAACGCTGGGCGTACTCCAGCACCCGAGCCGGCCAGTCCGCGGCCCGGCCCACAGGCATCAGGGGATCCGCGCCCGGAGCCTGGCACTCCACAATGAAATCCCCCTGGTAGCCCTGGCTCTTCAAGGCCAGGCAGAGCTCCGGCCAGTCAATGCGCCCTTCCCCCAGCACCCGGCGATGGCTCTCCGCGGCGTAGAAGAGGCCCAGGTGAGGCCCCACCCGCTTCACCGCGCCGGCGATGCTGGCTTCCTCGATGTTCATGTGGTAGCTGTTCAGCGCGATGCTCAGGTGATGCTGGTGCTGATGGCGGATGACCTCCAGGGCCTCCTCTGCTCGGTTGAGTAGATAGCCCTCGTAGCGGTTGATGGGCAGCACCGAGACCTGCACGTCCAGGCTGGCGGCGCTCTGGATCAGGGAGCTCAGGGTCTGTTGAAAGAGGGTCCACTCCTTCGTTCGCCCCACGATGGGACGGGTGCGCCCGATCTTCTCCCGCAGGACGAAGCGGCGACAGCCCAGGGTCACACAGAGCTCCAGGAGCCGCCGGTAGTGCTCGATGCTCCGCTGGCGCTGGGAGGGGAGGGGGTGGGCCGGGTCCGCGGTGTGGCCGGAAGCCACGGCCAGGACCTGCAGGTTGTTTTCCTGCAGGACGCGCTGGAGCTCTTCCACCGAGAGGGGCAGATCGTCGCCGACGATCTCGATGCCGTGGTAGCCCATGCGGGCCAACAGGGGCGCGTACTCCCGGAAGGGCGTATCGCCCATGGTCCAGGTGGCAAAGCCGATCCTCATATCCAAGACGGCGCAACTCCTGATGAAACTCCTGATGACATGGACCCTGACAGCATAAAAACAGCACAAAACCTGACAGCAACGCAAGAAAGGGCCGGCGCAACTGCATTATAACAAAGGCAGGGACCGTCGGCCAAGGGGTGCGTGGGGTGAATCTCAGCCCCCAGGCAACACTTATGTCACCTTCGTTTTGAAATTGACAGAGCCCTTCCCTTGGTTTATGATTGTACCACCCTCGAACAACAGAGCCCTTTCCTGGACACTCGTCTCCCCAATGTGGGCACGGCGAAACGCTTCCCCCGGCGCCGCGGAGTCCGTGCACACTTGTGGCGGTGAGCCTTTCTGGATATCGAGAGCTGGCAGGCCTCTGTTCCAGCCCTGTCTGCCGAGCCAGGTTTGCTCCATGGCTCCATCTGCCAGCTCTTCCTCCCTTTGCCCGTGACACTTCCATCCGTCCATTGCGTCTGCCCACACCAGGCGTCGTTTGCATTTCCGCCGGGGAGCGTCCGCCGAGCCGCCGTTGGCCCGGCCTTGTCCAGCCTCCTGCCCACCTGACCACATCAACGGGAGCACTCATCCCGATTTTCCCAGCCGTTTCAATCGAATTCCCAGCCCGTGTATATTCCATTTTCAGCAGGTTCCATTCTTCAGCAGGTTCCATTTTCCAAGGGAGGAAAACAGATGCGAAGAACAGTGTTGTTGCTTTCGGTGCTGTTGACCCTGTCACTGCTCCTGGCGGCCTGCCCAGCCCCGCCAGTGCCGGAAGAGGCCCAGCCGGCCCCAGCCAAGGAAGAGGCTGCGGGCGAGGCCATGGCCGAGGAAGGGGCCATGAAGGTCATCCGCCTGGGCGCGGCCGTGAGCGAGACCGGCAAGTTCGCCCGGGAAGGCAAGGACACCCGCCAGGGCTACCAGCTCTGGGTGGACTGGGTGAACGAAGAGTACGGCGGCATCAAGGTGGGGGATGAGCGCTACAAGGTGGAGCTCATCATGTACGACGACGAGAGCGATCCGGACACCACGGCCCGCCTGGTGGAGAAGCTCATCACCGAGGACAAGGTGGACTTCCTCCTGGGCCCCTACAGCTCCGGCCTGACCAAGAGCGCCAGCGCCATCTCCGAGAAGTACAACAAGATCATGATCGAGGGGAACGGCGCCTCGGAGAGCCTCTTCGAGCGGGGTTTCAAGAACCTCTTCGCCGTCCTCACCCCGGCGGGCAACTACACCCAGTCCGCGCTGGAGGCCTTGGCGGCCAAGGGAGCCAAGTCCGTGGTCATCGCCTACGAGGACACGGCCTTCCCCACCAGCGTGGCCGAGGGCGCCCAGAAGTGGGCCAAGGAGTACGGCCTGGAGGTCCTGGGCGTGGAGACCTACCCCAAGGACGTGGCGGACGTGAGCGCCATCATGACCAAGTTCAAGGATCTGAACCCGGATGTCTTCGTGGGGGGCGGCCACTTCAACGATGCGGTGCTCTTCACCCGGTCGGCCAAGGAGCTGAACTTCAGCCCCAAGGGCATGGTCATCACCGTGGGCCCCAGCAACCCCAAGTTCGTCTCTGAGATGGGCCCGGACGCCAACTACATCATCGGCCCCACCCAGTGGGAGCGGACCATGGCCTACAAGGACGAGTACTTCGGCACCGCGGAGGAGTACGCGCAGCGCTATGAGGCCAAGTGGGGCGAGCCCCCCACCTACCAGGCCGCGGAGTCCACGGCCACGGCCCTGGTCCTGCAGATCGCCATCGAGAAGGCCGGCTCCCTGGACACAGACGCGGTGCGGGACGCCCTGCACAGCCTGGACATCGTCACCTTCTACGGCCCCATCAAGTTCGACGAGACGGGCAAGAACGTCGCCAAGCCCATGGGCGCCATCCAGATCCAGGACGGCAACATCGTGGTGGTGGCCCCGGAGGAGGCGGCTGTGGCCGAGCTCATCTACCCCATGCCCAGCTGGGACGAGCGCTAGGCCTCGAGGCCCCAATCCTCTGACTGTCCACCGGGGTGGGCGGGCCGGCCTTGTGGATCGGCCCGCTCGCCTCGGCGCTCCATGCCAAGCCAACCCATTCCGTCCTCCACCCAGAACGCAGCAAAGGACACAGCATGGACCAATTCCTGCAGGCCCTGGCCAGCGGTCTCCTGCTCGGCGGCTTCTACGCGGTGATGGTGCTGGGCTTCTCCATCATCTGGGGCGTCATGGGGGTCATCAACCTGGCCCACGGCGAGTTCCTCATGATCGGCGCCTACGCCGCCTGGGCCCTCTTCCGGGCTTTCGGCCTGGATCCCTTTGCCTCTCTGGTCATCATCCTCCCTGTCATGTTCGTGGTGGGCTACGCCCTGCAGACCATCCTCCTGAACCGGGTGGTGGAGCGCCCCCACCTCATGGCCCTCCTGGTCACCTTCGGCGTCTCCATCAGCCTGGCCAACCTCTACAAGGTGCTCTACAGCGCGGATCCCCGCAGCGTGCCCGTCTCCTACAACGGCTCCTTCGAGCTCTTCGGGGTGACCATGCCCATCGTCAAGACCATCATCTTCTTCCTGGCCTTGCTGATCATGGGTTTGCTCCACCTCTTCCTCCACCACACCCGCCTGGGCAAATCCATCCGGGCCGCGGCCCAGAACAAGGACGCCGCCCGCATCGTGGGCATCGAGATCCACAAAGTCTACGCCATCACCGCCGGCATCTGCATCGCCCTGACGGCGGGGGCCGGAGCCATGCTCAGCCCCACCCAGGCCATCTTCCCCTTCATGGGCCCTCCCTTCACCCTGAAGGCCTTCACCATCACCGCGCTGGGCGGGCTGGGGCGGATCCCTGGAGCCCTGCTGGGGGGGCTGCTCCTGGGCGTCACCGAGCTGATGGTGGCCACCTACGTTCCGGGCATCGGCACCAATCTGGGCGTGGCCGTGAGCTTTGTCCTGCTGGTGATCATCCTCATCGTCCGCCCCCAAGGGCTGCTGGGGGGGCTGCGCCCCATGGAGGTGGAGTAGACCATGAGCGCACTGACCCAAACTGCACGTCCCTCTCTCCTCCGCCGCTGGGGCGGCCTGGCCCTCTGGCTGCTCCTGCTGCTCCTCCTGGCCATCTACCCCTACACTGGCGTCACCGGCTCCACCCTTTTCACCGCCACCCAGGTCTTCGTCCTGGTCACCCTGGCCTCCAACTGGAATCTCATCGGCGGCATGACCGGCTACGTGGACTTCGGCCATGCGGTCTTCTTTGGCCTGGGCGCCTACAGCATGGGCATCCTGGTGACCCGGGTGCCCCTGGCCTTCTCCCCGGAGCTGAGCTTCTGGCAGGCCCTGCCCCTGGCCGGCCTGGTCGCGGCCCTCTTCGCCCTGATCATCGGCCTGCCCACCCTGCGCCTGAAGGGCCCCTACTTCTCCATCGCCATGCTGGGCACCTTCGTGGCCATGCGGGAGATCATCCGCATCCTGCGGCCCATCACCGGGGGCGGCACAGGGCTGGATCTGCCGCCGGTGCTCAACCGGGTGAACGAGTACTACTTCATGCTGGGCCTCATGGGCCTGGTAGTGGCCCTCATCTGGTGGATCCGGCGCAGCGAGTTCGGCTACACCCTCATCGCCATCCGAGAGGACGAGATCGGCGCGGAGATGCGGGGCATCAACACCACGGTGCACAAGATCATCGCCTTCATGATCGCCGCCTTCTTCACCGGCATCGTGGGGGCCTTCTGGGCCTGGCAGAACACCTACATCGACCCGGATGTGGTCTTCATCGAGCAGCGCACGGTGGAGATGGTGATGATGTCCATGTTGGGCGGTCTGGGCACGGTCTGGGGGCCGCCCCTGGGCGCGGTGGTCATCTACTTCCTCCAGGACGTGGTCTGGGGGAACCTGCTCAACTTCCATCTCATGGCCCTGGGCATCCTCCTGATCCTGCTGGTGCTCTTCCTGCCCGAAGGCATCCTGGGCAGCCTGGGGGATCCCAGCAGCACCTCCCTGGGCCGGCTCCTGCGTCGGGCCGGTCGGGGCCGGGAGTGATACGAGCCCCACTCACCGAGGCATGCGATCCATGAACAGCCAACAACCTCTGCTGGAAGGACGGGACGTCTACAAGTTTTTCGGCGGGCTGGCCGCGGTGAACGGCGTGGACTTCGCGGTCTATCCCGGGGAGATCGTGGGGCTCATCGGCCCCAACGGCAGCGGCAAGACCACCCTCTTCGACTGCCTCACCCGCCTGCAGACCATCGACAAGGGGCAGATCTTCTTCAAAGGCCAGGAGATCACCCATGCCCGCCCCTACCAGGTGGCCCGCATGGGCCTGGCCCGCACCTTCCAGGTCATCCGGGTCTACCGCAAGATGACCGTCCTGGAGAACATGCTCATCAGCCGCCAGTGGCGGGGCGAAGGGCTCCTGGACATGCTCCGGCCCAGCCACCCGGACACAGAACGCCGGGCTCGAGAGCTCATCCGGTTCCTCCAGATCGAACACCTGACCGACGAGCTGGCCGGGCACCTTTCCGGCGGCCAGCGGCGGCTCCTGGAGATCGGCATGGCCCTCATGCCCGACCCGGACATCCTGCTCCTGGACGAGGCCACTTCGGGCATCAACCCCACCCTCATCGAGATCATCAAAGACCGCATCCGCACCCTGAACCGGGAGCAAGGCAAGACCTTCCTGCTCATCGAGCACAACATCAACTTCATCGCCGACCTCTGCAGCCGGGTCTACGTGTTAAACTTTGGGGAGAAGCTGGCCGAGGGCGCCCCGGAGGAGATCATGGAGAACGAGGCGGTCATCGAAGCCTATTTCGGCGCATGAGCGAGGAGAACCCCATGGACGCACAAGCCACTCCCCAGAGCAGCGCCCAGGCCCAGGCCAGCCCCGCCCCCCTGCTGGAGGTGCGGGAGATCTACGCTGGCTACCAGGACTTCGACATCCTCAAAGGGGTGAGCCTGCACGTGAACCCTGGCGAGATCGTCTGCGTCATCGGCCCCAACGGCGCTGGCAAGTCCACGGTCTTCAAGGCCATCTACGGCTTCGTGAAGGTGCGCCAGGGCCAGGTCCTCTTCGACGGCCAGAAGATCACCAACCGCCGCCCCCAGGATGTGCTCCAGGCCGGCATCGCCATCGTGCCCCAGCTGCGCAGCGTCTTCCCCCAGATGACCGTCTACGAAAACCTGGAGATGGGCATGTTCCTGGAGCGCAGCCAGCAGCGCATCCGAGAGCGCATCCAGTACGTCTTCGACCTCTTCCCCCGCCTGGCTGAGCGGCGGGACCAGATGGCCGGCACCATGTCCGGCGGGGAGCAGCGCATGCTGGAGATCGGCCGCGCCCTGCTCCTGGAGCCCAAGATGGTGATGATGGACGAGCCCAGCGCCGGCCTGGCCCCCCTCATCACCCGGGCCATCTTCGAGAACATCCAACGCCTGAACCAGGAGATCGGTCTCACCGTGCTCATGATCGAGCAGAACGCCCGCCAGGGGCTGGAGGCCAGCCACCGGGGCTACGTCCTGGAGCTGGGGCAGAACAGCTACCAGGGCTCGGCCCAGGAGCTCCTGGAGAACCCGGAAGTGCGCCGAGCCTTCCTGGGTGGGCGATGATGCCTGGCAGAGCCTAGAGACCCACCGGCCTTCCCAGCACGGACTTATTGAGCCATTGGCTCCCTGTCGTTCAACCCACCCACAGCCCCAC
>CAYQEB010000101.1:10539-11951 GCA_964416395.1 uncultured Caldilineaceae bacterium
AGGCCCCATCAAGGAAGGAGGAAGAACCGTGATTGAACGCATCATCCGTGCGGTGAAGCTGGACGCAGCCTTTTACCGAGAGGTGCGGGACGACCCATCCCTGGACCAGGAGGCCCTGACCGTGGTGCTCCTGGTGGCGGCCATCAACGCCGGCCTGGGCTTTCTGATCAACGCCTTCGTCTCCCTCGCCTTCGGGGGCTTCGGCTCCTTCGTCGGCGCCATCGTCAACGCCGTGGTCGGCTTCATCGCCTCGGTGGCCATCTTCTTCATCGGCGCCTACGCCATCTGGTACATCGGCGTCAACTTCTTCAACGGCCGAGGCACGCCGGAAGGGGTGCGACGAGCCCTGGGCTACGCCTACGCTCCCAACATCATCAGCGCCATCCCCTGCATCGGCATCATCGGCGCTCTCTGGAGCCTGGTCACCTTCTTCGTGGCCACCCGGGAGTCCATGGAGATGGACAACACCAACACCGCCTTGACCATCGTGGCCTACATCATCATTGTGGTCATCGTGAGCGTCGTGTTGGGCGCCATCGGCATCGGAGCGGGCCTGGGCCTGGGCGCCTTGAGCGGACTGGGCCGGTAGCGGACTCCCTGCCCCAAGTATCTTTGGCACATCATCGTTGTCACACCATCTTTACCACATCGTCGGTGTCACATCGTCGGGTCACATCGTCGGTGTCACATCACCAGGGCCTGGCAGGTTTCCAGTCGACCTGCCAGGCCTTTTTCTGGCCCGTGCGCACCTGAGCGTTGAACGTTTTTCGTTTCCACGGCCAATGCGATAGAATCAATGCGATAGAATGGAGCCAACGCTGGGAACGCCTCGAGATGGACCCCTGGACGGTCCCCCAACCCCTGTTGCACCGAGCAGAGACCTTCCTTTTCCCACGCACAACGCCTTTCCCGCGCGACGGAGCGCCCTGCAACCTTCCAGAGAGGAACTGCCCCATGCCCATGGAGCTTGTCGCCTACACCCAGCCCAATCCAGCCCTGGATCCCCAGGAACTGGCCCAGGTGAGTGACCTGGCCACCCTCTGGCAGGGGAAGAGCACCCCCCAGGAGAACCTCATCGAGTTCGCCGGCCGGGTCTGCTACCGCAGCACCCAGCGCATGGGCGTCGCACCGGGCTTCATCGCCGCCCGGGTGCGGGAGGGCCACGAGGACATCATCGAGCATGTGGTGGCCACCGTGCGGGTGCGGGATAGCCAGGAACCCCAGGGCTGGCGCACCATCAACCGCCACTGCGAGGTCACCCAGGAGGCGGACGGCAGCTGGCTGGTCAGCGGCAACACCCGGGTCTGGCTGGACTTCTTCCGCAAAGGCGTGGCCCTGGAGGCCCTGCCCTTCCTGCGCGCCATCGCCCCCAGCGTCTACGCGGAGCTGCCGGAGGACCTCACTCCTCCCCC
>CAYQEB010000101.1:12051-15235 GCA_964416395.1 uncultured Caldilineaceae bacterium
CCTCCCCCGGCTCGCGATGCTCGCCGCCCCCTCCCCTCTCCATCGATGGCGAGGGGAAGGGGTAGGGACGAGGTCTTCACCCTTCTTCACCCCCGGGAGGAAGGGCCCATGCGGGTCACCCTCCTGGGCTTCACCCAGCCCCTGGTGGACGACCCGGAGCACCTGTTGCACCATGGCTCCGCCACCTTCTTCTTCGAGGGGATCAGCCGAGCCTGCACCCATCAACTGGTGCGCCACCGGCTGGCCAGCTTCAGCCAGGAGAGCCAGCGCTACGTGGACTTGAGCAAGGGGGGCTGGAAGGCGGTGGTGCCCCCGGCCATAGCTCGGAACCAGGCGGCTCAAGCCAAGCTGGACGAAGCCTGGGCCTACCTCCAGCAGGTCTACGGAGAGCTGCGGGCCCTGGGCATCCGCAAAGAGGACGCTCGCTTCCTGCTGCCCAACGCGGCGGAGACCCGCATCGTGGCCACCATGAACTTCGCGGCCTGGAGCCATTTCCTCTGGCTGCGGGCTGTGGACAAAGCCGCCCAGTGGGAGATCCGGCGCATGGGCCAGTTCGTGCTGGAGATGTTGTACACCATCGCGCCCCAGGTCTTCCAGGAGCACTGGGAGGTCTACCAGGAGCGCTTTTGCGAGCAGTGACTTCGCTTGGCCTCACCCCTCCCCCGGCTCGTTTCACTCGCCACCCCCTCCCCTTTCCACAAGTGGAGAGGGGAGGGGATAGCCACGGATGTGGCGGGGGGAGGGGTGAGGTCCGTCCAGGAGAGCCCCCATGCCCCCCATCAAAGAGCAGCTCATCACCAAGCTCCAGGAACGCAGGGCCCAGGTGGCCGTCATCGGCCTGGGCTACGTGGGCCTGCCCCTGGCCGTGCACTTCGCGGAGGCTGGCTTCCCCACCCTGGGCGTGGACCTGGACCCGGACAAGGTGGCGGCCATCAACCAGGGCCAGAGCTACATCGAGGACGTGCCATCGGAGCGGCTGGCTCGGGTCACAGGAGCGAGGGACGGAGAAGAGCAACCTCTACCCCCTGACCTCACCCCTCCCCCGGTTCGCACAGCTCGCCACCCTCTCCCCTCTCCAGGAGTGCAGAGGGGAGGGGGAAGCCACGTCCGTGGCGGGGGGAGGGGTGAGGAGAGAGCGCCCAACCGCCTCCACGCCACCACCGACTTCTCCCGGCTGGCCCAGTGCGACGCCGCGGTCATCTGCGTGCCCACGCCCCTGAACAAGACCGGCGACCCGGACATTTCCTACATCGTGGCTGCGGGGGAAGCCATCGCCGACCAGCTCCATCCGGGCATGCTGGTGGTGCTGGAGTCCACCACCTATCCCGGAACCACCAGCGAGGTTCTGCTGCCCCTCTTGGAAGAAGGGCCGGAGGAGAGGCGGTCTCTCCGGGTGGGGGAAGAGTTCTTCCTGGCCTTCTCGCCGGAGCGGGTGGACCCTGGTCGCCGGGATTGGACCATCGCCAACACGCCCAAGGTCATCGGCGGCGTCACCCCAGCCTGCCTGGAGGTCGCCTCCGCCCTCTACGCCGGGGTGGTGGAACGGCTGGTGCCCGTCTCCTCCCCGGACGTGGCGGAGCTGACCAAGCTCTTCGAGAACACCTTCCGCTCGGTGAACATCGCCCTGGCCAACGAGCTGCTCCTCATGTGCGACAAACTGGGGCTGGACGCCTGGGAGGTGCTGGAGGCCGCGGCCACCAAGCCCTTCGGCTTCATGAAATTCACTCCGGGGCCTGGCCTGGGCGGCCATTGCATCCCGGTGGATCCCCACTACCTCTCTTGGAAGCTGAAGGTGGCCAAGTACAACGCTCGCTTCATCGAGCTGGCCAGCGCAGTGAACACGGAGATGCCCCGCTACTGGGCTCAGAAGGTGCAGGATGGCTTGAACCAGGCCGGCAAGCCGGTGAAGGGAAGCCGCATCCTGGTCCTAGGAGTGGCCTACAAGCGCAACGTGTCCGATTTGCGCGAGTCACCCTCCCTGGATATCATTCATCTTCTGCGGGCCAAGGGCGGAGACGTGCAGTACCACGATCCCCACGTCCCGGCCTTCTGCCACGACGGCCTGGAGATGTCCTCAGTCCAGGATCTGGACCAGGCGCTGGCCCAGGCCGATTGCGTGGTCATCGCCACGGACCACGACGCCTACGACTGGGAACGGATCGCTGCTCAGACCCGGCTCATCGTGGACACCCGGCATGTGATCGGCCAGTGAGTCCGAAGACAGCACCCCCGGGCGAATCGCCGACGCCCCTCAGGGTGTCCCATCATCTTTCTCCCCAGAGCAGGCCATGAACTCCTACCGCCGCACCCATCTGCAACAGCTGGAATCGGAGGCCATCACCGTCATGCGGGAGGTGGCCGCCCAGTTCGAACGCCCGGTCCTTCTTTTCTCCGGGGGCAAGGACTCCATCGTCATGGTGCACCTGGCCCAGAAGGCCTTCTACCCGGGCAAGTTCCCCTTCCCCTTGCTCCACATCGACACCGGCCACAACTTCCCCGAGACCTTGGCCTTTCGGGACGAGCTGGTGGAACGCATCGGCGCTCGGCTCATCGTCCGCAGCGTCCAGGATTCCATCGACCAGGGGCGAGCGGTGGAGGAGAGGGGCCCCAATGCCAGCCGCAACGCCCTGCAGATCGTCACCCTGCTGGACGCCATCGCCGAGTTCAAGTTCGATGCCGCGCTGGGGGGCGCCCGCCGGGACGAGGAGAAGGCCCGAGCCAAGGAACGCTTCTTCTCCCACCGGGATGTCTTCGGCCAGTGGGATCCCAAGAACCAGCGGCCGGAACTCTGGAACCTCTACAACGGGCGCAAGAACCCGGGGGAGCACTTCCGGGTCTTCCCCCTGAGCAACTGGACAGAGCTGGACGTCTGGCACTACATCCGTCAGGAGGGGATCCCCATCCCCAGCCTCTACTTCGCCCACCGTCGGCCAGTGATCCAGCGAGAGGGCATGCTCCTGGCTGTCTCGGAAGTGGTGCGTCCCCTGGATGGGGAGGCGCCTCAGGTGCGCAGGGTGCGCTTCCGCACCATCGGGGACATGACCTGCACCGGCGCAGTGGAGTCGGACGCCACCACCCTGGACCAGATCATCGCGGAGGTGGCCTCGGCTCGGGTCACGGAGCGGGGAGCCCGGGCCGACGACAAACGCTCCGAAGCCGCCATGGAGGACCGCAAGCGTCAGGG
>CAYQEB010000102.1:0-5470 GCA_964416395.1 uncultured Caldilineaceae bacterium
GGTGGGGGTGGCCCTGGCCTTCCCCGGCCTGCTGGAGCTGGCCATGCGCAAGGTGGCCGGCATCCGTCGCCAGCGCTTTGCGGCCATGCTGGCTCAGTCCCAGGAGGAGGCCTCCCGACCTGCCACCGCGGAGATCCGGGTGGGCGGGAGCAAGCTCCTAGCGCCTCTGGCCGTGGTCGGGGTGGTCGGTCTAGCCCTGCTCCTGGGGCGGAGACGGACGGGCTAGCCGTCGGACCGGCCGGGCCGGGAAACATCCAAACGAAGGGGGAAGTCGGCGTCGTCACGGCGCCGGCTTTTTCTTTGGGGAAGATGGGTGATAGCGGTCGTCCGGAGGAAAGGAGGGAGGTGGGAGGGGGAAAGGGAACTCGGGAGCGGTGTGGGGACGAAGGCTCGATGCTGGCCCTGCTTCCGGGCTATGGCGTTAGATCTCGTTGGGGGCTGGAGCCTTATCCGGCGTTCGTCCTCTTTCAATGGTCTCCCAGGCCCGGAGCTGATCCTCCTGGAAATAGCCTAGCTCAATGGTCTGGGCCACCATCTCGGCCCGGGAATTGACCTGCAGTTTGCCGAAAATGCGTCGCAGGTGAGTGGCTACCGTCCAGGGGCTGATCTCCAGAATGGCGGCGATGGTCTTGTTGGCGTGGCCTCTGGCCACCAGCCGGGCGATCTCTTGTTCCCGAGGGCTCAGGTGGACAGGCGGTGGAGCGGGCTCCGCCGGGCAGCGGATCAGCACGTAACGCATGCCGCCCATCTCCACATCCAGGATGACCTCTCGGGAGTCGCCGGCCTGGAAAGCGGGGTCCTCCAGAGCCTGGGGGTGCAGATGATCCAGCAAGGCGCCCAGCATGCGTTCCAGAGCAATCGCGTGTTGGGCGGCTGCATGCTTCACAGACCTGGCCTTTTTCGTCTGGCAGTCCATTGTGGCTTTCCTTTTTGAACGTCGAACATGGGGCTTCAAGCACAGGCGCCGTGTTGCTCTGAGGACCGAAAGAGGGCGGTGAAGAGAGGGGCGAAGGCGAGGTGGAGAGCGTGGTTGGTTCCACATCGCGGGGAATGGAATGCAGCGAGACGGCTCAACAGAGGCGCGTTGACTCCGCCGACCCATTATACAGAGGTTTGTCCAGGACAGCAATCACCTGTTTGAGCGACCCCTGGCCATGCTAACCCATCTGTGCGTCCTGAGAAACGGCGACTGTCGCTTTTCTCCCTCCCGGGATATGGTGGGTGGGATTGTGTCTCCGACTGCATTACCCACCTATTCGAAGAAGGAGGAAACAACGTGAACGGTGATTTTGCTGTGATGGAGTTTGATGGCCTGGGCGAGTATGAGCTGGAGTTGGAGGGCCTGGGCGAGGAGGAGTGGGAGCTGGAGGGCGAACTCGAACTCATGGAGGGTGACGAGTTCCTCGGTGGCCTGGCCCGCCTGCTGAAAAATCCGGTAGTCAAGTCCCTGGCCCGCAAGGCCGCTACCCAAGTGGGAGGCGCCATCGCCGGGCGGCGCGGCGCGATGATCGCCCGACGTATCGCCAAGCGGGCTATCCAGGAAGGCGAGTACGAGGCGGATTTCGAGTACGAGGGGGACTTTGAAGCCGAGTTTGAGGCAGAGGGCGGGGATCCGGAGCTCCTGGCCGAGATGGAGGCCCTGGCCGAGCTGGCTGCGGAGGCGGAGAGCGAGGCGGAGGCCGATGAGTTTCTGGGTGCGCTGGCCAGCCTGGCTGGTCCGCTTATCTCCTCCTTCCTGGGCGAGTACGAATCCGAGTTCGAGGACGAGTACGAAGATGAATTCGAGTACGAAGAAGAGTACGAGCTCTACGAGTTCGAGGAGGAGGGTGACGAGTTCCTAGGTGCGCTGGCCAGCCTCATTCCCGTGGCCATGCCCTTGATCTCCAAAGGCGTGAAGGCCTTGGGCAGCCTCTTCCGTCGTGGTCGTCGGCGTCGCCGTAGCCGTCGGGAAAGCGAAGCCGCCATCAAGGCTATCCCCAAGATCGTGGTCAAGACGGCGGCAGCTGTCAAGCGCCAGGCCAAGCGTGGCCAGCCCATCACTCGCAAGAAGGTGGCGGCCATCATGGCCAAGGCCACAGCAAAGACTTTGAAGAATCCTCGCACCCTGGCCAAGGCGGCCAAGCCCAGCCGGGTGGCTAGCCGTCGTGGACGGGCGGCCCGCCGCCGCATCCTACCCCGGCGCTCCCGACTGCGGCGCGGCCGTCGGCTGCTCCGAGCCTAGCTCACCTTTCCCACAGGCATTGGACCGATCCACCAAGGAGGGATTTCCCATGGCACTGGCCGAGTACGAACTGTTGGAACTGGACGGATTTATGGACGAGGAGGAGGAAACGGATCTGCTGGTGACTCGCCCTACGCTCAAGCGGCCCAAGCATCGGAAGCGCCTGGCCTGCCAGGCCGCCAAGGTGGCGGGCCGGGGCGTAGCCGGTCCCAAGGGGGCTCGGGTCGCGCTCAAGGTGGCCAAGCGGGCCGTCCGGGAAGGCGAGTACGAGGCGGATTTCGAGTACGAGGGGGACTTTGAAGCCGAGTTTGAGGCAGAGGGCGGGGATCCGGAGCTCCTGGCCGAGATGGAGGCCCTGGCCGAGCTGGCTGCGGAGGCGGAGAGCGAGGCGGAGGCCGATGAGTTTCTGGGTGCGCTGGCCAGCCTGGCTGGTCCGCTTATCTCCTCCTTCCTGGGCGAGTACGAACCCGAGTTCGAGTACGAGGATGAATTCGAGCACGAAGAAGAGTACGAGGATGACCCTTTTCTGGGTGGGCTGATCAAAGCAGCCACCTCCATCATTCCCAAGGTGGCGCCCCTGGTCAGCCGAGGCGTGCGCATGGCTGGCCGTTTCCTGCGCCGGCCCAGCACGCGACGGCTGATCCGCCGCATCCCTCGCACGGTGGCTCGCACCGCTATGGACTTGCGAAAAATGGCCCAACGAGGACGTCCCATCACGCCGGTGAGCACCGCCGCGGTCTTGGGAGGCAACATGGCCCGCATCCTGAGCCGCCGCCGGCGTGCGCAAACGATGCGTCGACGGTGGCGTCGCGGTTCCCCCGGTCGAACGTCCCGCGGCCGCGTACTTCGCCGCCGCGGCCGTCGCCGCCTGGTGCGTCCTCGCTACTGCGTGCTGTAGGCCGTTCCGGCCCCGGTGTCTCGAGACTGACGATCCATACCACGAGAGGAAGGCAGGAACGCCATGGACGACCGATATCCCTCTGTCCCCAACGGGCTGGAACACAAGAAGCCATACCGGCCCAGCCCGGCCAGGAAGGAGCCGCTGTCTGCAGGCGATCTGTTCGACAACGATCTGGAGATGGACGAGCTGGAGATGGACGAGCTGGAGGCGGATCTGGTCGATGATCCGCTGCTGGATGAAGGCAGCTCGGATTGGGAGCGGGACCTGGATCCGATCCAGGACGCGCCCGAGCCCACCCGGAAACCCAACCAGCGACCGAGGCGCTCAGATCCACCGGAGCTTCATCGGGAGAAGACTCCACGTCGCCTGGCCAAACAGGCAGCCCGGGCAGGCCTCAGCTGGGGATTGCAGGCCAGCACCACCCCGGCCATGGAACAGCAGGACCTGTCCGCTGCGCCAGACGTCCCCGCTGCCTGCTCCGGTGAGCTACGGGACGCCCAGGAACTCCTGGCCCTGTTGGCTCGCAGCGCGGTGGAGACCCGCCGGGAAGCCGAGGCGGAAGGGCTGGTGGCGGCCATGGTCCCCACGGCCCTGCGGCTGGCCCCGGAGCAGTGTCGAGCCCTCTGGCCAGCCATCCCTGGGCTGACCCAGGGCGTCATCGGCATGACCCGGCTCCTGCGTCGATCCCGGCAGGGCAGAGGACTGCTGCTCCGCCTGCCCTACATTCTGGGCCGGACGGTGGCCCAGCTGGCGCGCCATGCCCAGGCTGGCCGTCCTGTGGACGAACGCAGCGCGGCCACCCTGCTGGCCACACAGATCCACGCTGGGCTGCAAGGGGGTGGGAGCCGCCAGCCGACCTCTTCTCGGCCCGTGTCCGCCCCCCGGACAGGCCAGCCCGATTCCTGGGGTGAGGAGCGGTGGGACCATGATGCCCGTCTCTAGGATTCCTGGCCCCGTTGTTCGTCTCTCCAGGGCGCTGAGTAGGCGGCGCGACGAGGGGCAGCGGCCATCCGGTAACCCGCCATCCTTGGCCCGTTTTGTCCGGGCCCAGGCGGTGAACACCAAACGGGGTGCGGCGGCCTTGCGCCCCTTCCGCCTGGACGAGTTCGGCAAAGGGCCAGCCAGCCCATCCCCGGCCCACATCCAGGCGGCCAACCAGCTCCTCGTCCGCCTGGGGCGTCCCCTGCTGGCCGCCGCAGAGGAGCTGGATCCTCGGGGAGATGCTGGCGAAAGGGGATCCATTCCCGGCTTTCTGGCCCGGAAGCAGCGCACCCTGGCGCAGGTCAAGGCCATCGAGAAGATCTGGGACTTCTATCTGGAGCTCTTTGGCCAACGTCTGACCCCCTTCGCTTCCTGGCTCCTGGCCGCGGACCGCATCAGTCTGGACTGCTACCAGGCCGTCTACATGGGACTGGGCACGGCCCGCTCCATCCCGTCGCCGCCACCTCTGGCCTACATGGAGACCGGATCCACCCCAGCCACCTACCGCCGGGGCGTCACCCTGCGTCGGTTAGGAAAGCGGGCCAATCCTTTCCCGGTGATCCAGCTGCCCTACCATCGTCTGATCAACCCTTGGACCCTGGGGGCCATCCACCATGAAGTGAGCCACAACCTGCAGAGCGATCTGGGACTGTGGCAGGATGTGCCCCAGCGGATCTTCCGGCGGTTGAGAGTAGCGAACATTCCCCGGCCTGTGGCGGCCACCTGGGCCCGCTGGCACAAGGAGATATGGGCGGATCTGGGAGGACTTCTCCTGGGCGGGCCGGCCATCGTGGCCTCTCTGCTGGGGGTGCTGGCCCGCTCCCGGCGTACTACTCAGGGCTTCAACCCGCAGGGCGTGCATCCTACGCCCTACCTGCGCACCTTCATCAGTCTGGAGCTGCTGCGGCGTATGGGCTTCCCCGAGGAAGCCGCTGGCTTCCGTCGGCTCTGGCGACGCCTCTACCCGTCCCCAGAGCGGAGCACCATCCCTCAGGCCATGCTGGCCAGCTTCCCCCAGGCCAACCGGCTGGTGGTGGACACCATCTGCTTCCAACCCTATCCTCAGTTGGGGGATAAGAGCCTGGCCCAGGTGGCTCGCTTCACAGAGAACCACCAGCGCATGACCGAGGAGGCGGCCCAACGTATCGCGGCTGGCGTGGATCCGGGCATCGTACCCGCCCGCTTCCTGGTGGGCGCGGCCCGGCTGGCCCTGGATCGACGGCTGGCGTCCCCGGGCCGGATCGTGGCTCACTTCTACCAGGCCTTGGATCGCCGCTGACCGGGCAGGCTTTTCCCCGGAGGCCGCCCAGCACGCGCCGGCACTCGGCATCCTCCACTTTGAGGCCTTCTCTTTGCTATCTTTCACT
>CAYQEB010000102.1:5570-15206 GCA_964416395.1 uncultured Caldilineaceae bacterium
ATCTTTCACTTGCCATCTTTCAAGGAGCCCAGATGACACCGGAAAAGAGCATCCATGCCCTCTATCGGCGCTTGCTGGAGCTGGGGGAGATCCTGCGCAACGTGCGCACCACTGTGGTGGAGGACAAACCTCGGTACGAGGATCGGGCCTTGGCGGATCACTTCGGCGATGGCCTGGACGACATGTTGGGCTGGTTGGAGCAAGGCCTGGCCGCTCTCTTGGAGGGGAGAGAAGCGAGTGCGGGAGAGATCGGGAGGAGCGCCTCTTGGCAGGCTCTGGGATGCTGTCACCGACACTTCAACTGCCTGGAGCAGCGCTACCTGGAGCTGATCTCCTACCGGCGATTGGACTCCCTGGTGCGTCTGGGACAGCGGGAGAGCGGCGAGTGGCAGGCCTGGGTGGAAACGGTCCGCTCTGGGCTGGGGGAGGCAGGGCCAGCCATGGCCCAGGTGCGCCAAGACCTGTTGACCTGCTGGCAGGAGCTGGCTTCGAACCCGGGCGGGGAGCCGATCCTGGTCCAGAACTCGGTCGTCAGCCAGCAGATTCGCTTGCCGCGATGAGTCGAGAGGGCCCGACGCAGTTTGAACAGGCCAATCGATGGGAGGGAGCATCGCTTTGACCGATGGAGCTTGAGCCGAGAGACCTGAACGAGACAGACTTTGAGCGAGATAGATTTTGAACGAGAGACTTTGAACGAGATAGCCGAGGAGAGAAACCATGCCAAGCCACAATTCAGTCTTCCCCACCCTGGTCACAGATGTGGACCTGGCCGAAACAACCCCGGGAGGGTTGGGATCCAGCCAGAGCCGAACGCCCTTGCGCACCACGGTGCAGAACGCCCTGCGAGAGATCCTGGGCTGGCGGCCTCGGGTCACGGACCCGCGGGGTTTCCAGGCCTCCCTCGCGAGCTCCTTCCATCTGGTGGAGGAGGGCGGGCGCAAGCGCTGGGAGTGGCGGCCCCACTCCTTCACCGTGCAGACAGACATGGGCGCGGTCACTGGCGCTCAGGCTAGCCTCTACCGCCGGGCCCAGGTGGCCCTGGAACAGTGCTTGCCCCTGGTGGAGGAGCTGCTGCCCCTCTCCGCCAGTGCGGACAGCGAGGACATCGAGGCCAGCCGGGCCATCATCACCTCGGATCTCACCGGCCTGGTCAACGAGATCGGCCAGGTGGGCGGGCCCCGAGTGCAACGGGTGAACGCCTTCTTCGATTCCTTGCTGGGAGAGCAGTTCAACCTGGAGGGCGGCACAGATCCGGAGGATGTGGGCGGTCAGCTGGGCCGGCTGCGACGGCGCCTGAGCCTGGATCGGGATCGGGTCAACACCATCGAGGAGGAGCAGAACCTGACCAACTTCCTCGTCCTGACCGACTATGTCATTGCCCTGCGCACCACCTGGCAGGCCCAGCAACACTACTTCGACCGCCGAGGCACGGACGTCTTCCTGGGCACCCAGCTGGTCCTGGTCCACCGGGACCTGAACACCCTGGCTGAATCGGTGCAAGAGCTGCGTTTCCTCCTGGACTCGGTCTTCATCAACGAAGCCGAGCGCCAGAGCATCGAGCTGGTCTTTGCGGGCCGGACCATCCACATGCCCGACAGTGACCCTTATACCTTCCCGGACGATGAACCGCCCATGACTGTGGCCGAGCTGCTCAACTGGGTGGAGGAATTTGCCAGCGACGAGGCCCTGCGCCTGATCCGAGAAGGGGGCAAAGACGGCGTCACCGCCCTGCAGCCCACCATGGACAAGCTGCGTCGGCTGCTCCGCGGAGCGCTGACCATCGCCGAAGGCGACAGCAGCAATCCCACGCCTGGTTTCCACACGGACCGGGTGCAGCGCGGCCTGCACGAGGCCACCCTCCTGGCCGACACTGTCTTCCAGCGCATCACCCAGGTCCAGCGCGAAGGGGCCCCGACCATCACCAGCGTGGTGCTGAGCGAGGACGATGACTCCATGGTCTGTCCCATCCGCCTGGACATCCAGGGCAGCAGCTTCGATCTGGGCGCACAGGTCTTCCTGCGCCGGGAAAAGACGGGGGAGCAGATGGAGGCCGTGATCTGGCGCCTGGACACCACCCGGATCGGGGTGGGCTTCCCCATGGAGTATCGGCGTTGCTACCAGATGGCGCCTGAGGAAGAGCTGATCCTGTTGGTCATCAACCCGGATGGGGAGCTCGCCAGCCACCGATTGTCCAGAGGGGATTTCGCGGCCAAGCCAGCCCACAACTCGACTCAACGACGGGGCCAGGCGTCCACCAGGCCTCGCGGCGGGAAGAAAGGCGGCGGAGCGAAACCTGGCGGGACGAGTTGAACGTCACCGAGGCAGGAAGAACCATGAATGAAGGAGAGAATCAGCCATGACAACCACGCGAGAATACCAGGATTTCCTGGCTCAGATTGCGGCCCTGCGGGAGACGATGGTGGAGCAGCTTTCCTCCCAGCTCATCCAGGATCCAGAGACAGCCCAGGAGATCACCAGCCAGCTGGACGCCCTGATGGAGGCGGCCATGGCCCAGGACATGCAACAGCCCCCACCCCCAGACAACGGCCTGGCTCAGCTGGTCGGCATCGGTGACGAGGCTGTGGACGAGCTGGGAGAAGCCCGCATCACCTACGGCCTGGCCCCCTACGACGAGACGGTCACCGCGGAGCGGATCATCGCGGTGGGGGACCTGTACTACATCTATCAGCACGAGAAGATCGGCGTTTTCCGCACCATGCTGAAGCTGCAGGAGCTCTTCAAGGCGGGGACGGTGCGTCTTTCGTCAGGACGAGGTGCTTTCGGCCTCTACCAGTACGACCGGCGCCAGGTGTTGCGCCACACGGCCCAGGATCGTATGCAGGCCTACCGCCGTGTTTTCGGTTACACCCGCGTCCCGCCCCCGGCCGGGGCCAAACCCAACCAGGAATTCCAGACCCACCTGGTCAACTTCATGACCCAGGTGGCCCGATACTATCGGGACAAACGCATCTCCGAGGTGATTCGCCCTCAATCCGACCGCAGCAGCTACGGCAGCGTGGCTGTGGTGCGCCGGGCCGGGCTGGACCTGCGCAACAATCTGAAGGGGGCCTCCAACGGACACGTCAATGTGCTGCGGGTGGAGATGATGCAGCTCCTGGACGAGGCCTTCCGCATTTTCGGGGAGCCGGACATCCGCAAGCTCTTCGGCGCGGACACGGCCTGGGACGTGATCGAGGACGTGGCCAGACGCCACATGAACCGCGCCGCTGTCAACGTCTCCCAGCGCAACCGCATGGCCATCGCTGGCCGCAAAGTGCTGCACTGGCTGGCCCAACCCCACGTGCTCAATGCCTCTCGCCCCGAGTTCGAAGCCCTGCTCCACGACATCGCCGACGACGCGGAGGAATGGCTCACCAGCGCAGAAGCTCTGGGGCCTGCTGCTCCCCGACCCGGGGCTCGGCGTCGTCCGTCCCGGCCCACCAACGGCCGCCGGGCTCCCGCTCCCCGGGAGTACGAGTGGATCTAGACCGTATTGAAGTGCAACCCTTCGGCCTGTCGCTCTCTGACCTCTGGGTGAGGCGGCAGCACATCCGGAAAGGAGGTTCGATATGTTGGCTGAACTGGAACGAGAGCATCTGTACGAGTCTTGGGCTGAGGAAGCGGATGGTATCCTGCCCAAACCCCCACCGGCAGGGAGCATCCTCCTTTCCGGTTTCCGAGCCGGCAGCGCCCGGCTCAGCACCGCTCACCGGCGCACCCTGCGCAATCTGGCCTTCACCATCATGGACCGGGTGCTGCCCAGCTTGGATCCAGCCTGTGATCTGCTGTCCGTTCATGTCCAGGGCCACGAGGATGAGACCGGCGACGCAGCCCGCTTCGGCCGCCTGGGGCTGCAACGGGCCCTGGCGGCGGCCAAGGAGTTGCTGAAACAGATGCGCCGCAGTCGCTCCTACGTGCGCTGGGTCCAGGCCGCCTTGAACCGCTCCATGGGCGCGGGCCTGGCGGTGGACGGTATCCTGGGCCCTAAAACCCGTCAGGCCGTTCGTCGTTTCCAGCGCCGGCGCGGCCTGGCTGTAGACGGCATCGTGGGTGACAACACCGAGGCGGCCTTGGTGGCTGTTGCCGGTTCCCCTCGCCTGGCGGATTGGCCACCTCAGCTGCGGGTGAGCAGCGCCGGGCCGGCTCGCCCCATTCGCTCCAATGCCACGGCCCGCGGCCGCAGCCTGAACCGCCGGGTGGAGATCCACCTGGTGCGCTCTGGTGGGTGCCGCCGGGCTTGATGGGCCCCTTTGATGGGCCCTTCGCTGAAGAAATCCCCTGGCCCTTTTCCAAAGCGCCCCGTCCTTTGTCACCGGTGACGGCTCGGAGTGTCGCACCCCAGAAAGGGGAAACAGCATGAGAATTCGAAGCCGCCCTCGACGTCGCCCTCGCAGACGTCTCCGCCGGAGCCCCCGCCGGACGAGCCTGCGTCCCACTCGTTCCGCCATCTCTCGCTCTCCTGTCTCCCATGCTCCTCGGCGCCGTCGTCGCCCCCGCCTTGTGGCTCCCCGGCCGCCTCGACGTCCGCGGAGGCGGCCCAAGGTTCGCCCCAGGATTCGTCCTCGGCTCCGGAGGCCCTGGGCGATCCGGTCCAGACCGGTGGTCTGGGTTCCGGGGCTGCCCTGGCAGCCGGTTCGGTCCAGCCCGGCGGCGCGGACGTCCCGGACTATGCCCAGGGGATCTCGCCCTCTGCCCGGGCCACAGGCTATTCATTCCCAGGCCCGTCGCGCACTGGCCCGGTTCGGGATGCTCCAGGGCATTTGGGCATCTCGCCTGGCCCAGGCCAGCCCGGATCTGGTGCGCTTCATCAATCGTTTCCATCGGGTGGCTGGCTTCCAGCGCGTGGTCCAGGACCGCTTCGCGGGGCCCGCCCGGGCAGCCCGAGCCCGGCTGACCCAACGTTTGGCCCATCGCCTGGCGAACCGTGACCCGAACTTTGTGGGGCGGATGGCTTTTCAGCGGGTGGCAGGCGTGGCATTGGGTGGTCATCCCCTGATCACCGTAGACCTGATCCACCGAGAGCGGCGCTACCATCTGCTGCCCTGGACCCAACTCCATCCCTGGGCGGTTCAGCAACAGCTCCTGCGGGACATGGCCCTGGCCACCGGCCCCGGTGCAGTGCGGTGGGTCTTCGACGGCCGCCGCCTGGGTCTGGATCGGGGACGTCTCCTGCGCTCCCTGCGACAGCTCCTCCAGGACCCTGGCTCGTCCCTGCCGCGCCAGCCAGCCCTGGGGCGCTGGCTGGCCCAACTGCCGAGCATCGTCCTGCTCCTCCCTTGACCCCCGCGCCTCGCTCTCCTCGCGTAATGGACGCTGTAACCTTCCAGGGCTACTCTGGGGCTGGGGTGAGCGCGGCTCACCCGCCTCACCGGCCTGTGACCCGGGGGGCTGACGATCAACGGACCAAAGAGGAGCGAGAGATGAGTTCACTGGCAGGAACATTGATGCAGATGCTGGGTGACCAGGGGATGCGGCAGATCAGCCAGCAGCTGGGCGCGGACGAGCGAAACACCCAGAAGGCGGTGACCGCGGCCCTGCCCATGCTGATCAGCGCCCTGGGCAAGAACGCGGCCTCCCCGGAGGGCGCGGAGGCCCTGGCTCGGGCCCTGGAGAAGGACCACGATGGTCGGGTGCTGGAGAACGTCACCCAGGTGCTGGGGGACCGGGCTGTGCAGGAGGACGGCCAGGCCATTCTGCGCCATGTGCTGGGCGAGAAGCAGGGGCTGGTGGCCAAGGGGCTGGGCAGCAGCACCGGCCTGGACGCGGGCTCCGCAGGGCAGCTCCTGGCCATGCTGGCCCCTCTGGTCATGGGCGGCCTGGGTAAGACCCAGCGGGAGAAAGGGTTGGACGCCCGGGGCATCGCGCAGCTGCTGGGCCAGGAACGCCGGCAGGCGGATTCCCAGCTGGGCGGGCTGGCCAAGCTGCTGGACATGGACGGCGATGGCGACATCACCGACGACATCCTGAACCTGGGTTCCAAGCTCCTGGGTGGCCTGTTCGGCTGAGACCGGCGGCCGAAGCGTCAGAACATCTCGCGGATCCAAGCCCCGTCGTCATCGGCGGGGCTTTTCCCGTGTCCGCCGGCCCCCTTCCTACCCCACCCAGTAGCCGTTGGCGAAGAGGGCGGTGAAGAGGGCCAGGCCCAGGAGGGAGAGGGTGGTGATCAGCCGGTCCACCCAGGGGCGTTCACCCCACTGGGCCAGGAGGATGAAGGCGGGGAAGAGCACCCACACGTAGCGGCGTTGGCTCATGAGCAAGCCCGAGCTGAACGGGATGGCTGCGCCCAGGAGCACGAAGGTGGCCTCGCTCCAGCGCTTCCGCCCGAGCAGGACCAATCCCAGGCCGAGGAAGAGGAGCACCAGGAGAAAATCCATCCAGTTGTCCACGTGGACGCGCCCTGCCAGGAGGGCCTGGCCCCAGCCCTCGGCTGGTTGGCGGAAGAGCTCGGCCACGGTCTCCAGAGGCGAGCGCGGCTCCCGCCCCCAGGCCGCAGCCCCGTGGACGAAGGCCAGCGGGTCGTCGAAGACGCGGTCCAGATAGGCCATGTAGGCCAAGGTGCCCAAGGGGACCAACCCCGGCGTCAGCAAGGCCCAGAGCGGGGGGCGCCTTCCTCGTCCTTGTCGGGCCTGAGACCAGCGGTCCAGCCATTCCACCAGCAGCACCGGGGCCAGGATCAATCCGGTGAAGCGGGTCAGGGCGGTGGCCAGCCCCAGCAATCCAGCGCTTTCCCACAGGCCCCGGCGAGCCAAGTAGAAGCTTCCCACGGCCAGGAGAAGGAAGAGGGATTCGGTGTAGAGGGCCGCACCGAAGAAAGCGGTGGGGAAGATGAGCAGGTACCAGACGGTGCGCTCGGCCACCCGGTGGCCCCAGCTGTCCGCTGCCAGGCGGTAGAGGAGCAGGGTGGCCAGGAGCAAGGCCCCGTTGCTGATCAGCACCCCAGCCAGGACCGCATCCCCCACCAGCAGCGCGCCTCCTCGGATGAGCAAGGGGAGCAGCGGGAAGAAGGCCACCGAAGGCAGGGGGACGCCCTGGAAACGGTAGCCTTCCTCCGCGATGCTCACGTAGAAACCTGTGTCCCAGCGGCTGCCGAAAACGTCCAGCAGGAGGTTGTCCGGCGGTCGCAGGTGGTAGGGTGGGTTGGTGGCCTCGTTGACGAGAACAGAGGCCAGGTAGGCCACCAGGAAGATGCCCAGGCGAGTCACCCCGAAGAGGAACAGGGGCGTCCCTATCCAGCGCACACCGCTCAGCCACCCTCGGTCCCTCCTGCGCGCGGATGACAGGAACGGCGACTGAATCCGTTCAGGGATGAAGCGTAGGTTCATCTCACCTCTCCTGGCTCGTCTGGGAGCCTGCTACTTGCCGATGATGGGCAGGAAGAGGGTCGGATTCACGAAGACCGTGGGGCCACCTGAGCCCGCGGGCGGGAAGACCACCGGATCCGAGGGGACCAGGTCGATGCCCACCGCGGCCGAGGCGTTGATGTCCACTTCCAAGGCCACGTTGTAGTGACCGGGCTCCGCGCCGGTGGTGTTGAGCAGGAAGCCGGCCCCTCCGGCCCCGTTCGTGAAGACATGGCCTCGACTCTCGCCGTTGACGAAGATAGTGGCTCGGCGGTTGGGTGGGTAGCCGCTGCCTGTGAAGGCGAAGATGCTCCCTGGCGCGCCGCTGGTGGCGTTCACCGTCAGTACCGGGTTGTAGATCCCGGCCAGCCGCTCCCAGTTGATGGCAGCCACCGGCATATCGATGAAAGGGATCAGCGCTACGCCAGAGAGCAGGATGGCCAGCACCAGGCCTGTCCGCAACAGAATCATTCGTTGTTCTTGTTTCATCGTCTCTCTCCTTGAACTTGCCAAAAGGCTACACGGTCAACGCTCACCAGTCCGTTTTCCATGCCCGAGCTCTATCGCTGTGTTTCGCTGTCTCTCCCGGTGTCTCGGGGACAGCCGATAGAGGGAGCCCACCTTTGTCACCCGGGTCTCTTTCAGGAGCGCCACTGAGGGGCTGTTGATGTAGACTGGCCGCCGCTGGATCTCCGTCAAGATAAGTCGGTGCATGGCCTCCGGTGGAATGAGGAAACGGTTGATCAGGGTCACATCCGGCCGCTCCCCCTCCACCAGCTGGAGATACTGGAGGGCTGGAATGGTCTCCCACCAACCCAGGATCAGGGCATCCGGTTCCACTGTTTCCAGGATGGTCTGGCTCTGCTCTCGGGTGCTCCAGTCCTGGGAAAGGTCGATCCGAGGCCAGCGCAGGAGCAGGGCCAGGAGCACAGTTCCGCTCAGAAGCAGCCTCAGATGCCAGACCCGCAGCGGACCGTCGCTCTGCTCCCGGAGCCAGGTCAACAGGACCTCGTAGCCCACCCCCAGCCAGAGGGCCCAGATCAGGTAGGTGGGCAGGAACATGGTCTCCTTGTCCACCACTCGGTAATCGATGTAGAAAGCCGCGTTGGCCAGGAAAAGGAGGAGCAGGAAGCCGCCCAGTCGCCAGTTGCGTTTGAAGAGGACCACGCAGCCCAGCAGCCCCGGGCCGATGCCCACGGCCAGGAAGGTGCTCCACAGCTGGCCCGCGTAGGCCTGGATCTCGGGACCCAGCTCGCTCAGGCTATAGGCAAACATGCGGCTAGCGAAGGTCTGGCCCGAGATCAACCACCAGATGCCCTGTAGGGTGGTCAGGTCCACTGGGTGGAAGACGCCCGCAGCGTCGTAGAGCCCCGCGTAGTTGAAGGCCGGCTGAGTTGCGTAGCGCCAGGGCAGCACCAGAAAAACGGCAGCCCCGGCCAGCAGCGCCAAGATCCCCGCACCCCAAACGCGAACCCGGAGCAGCTCCTGGGGGTGACTGGAGAGCACGAACCAAACTGCGCCAGGGATCAGCAGGGCTGTGGCCGCGTGGTTCCCGGCGCTCAGGGCCATGAGCAGCACCGGCCAGGCCAGGCGCGAGGGGCTTGGGTGTTGGGCCCAACGCAGGAGCAGAAGCAGGATCCCGGCCATGAGCCCGGTGTGCAGGGTGTAGACCTCGGCGATGAGGGAAAGGCCCCAGAAATAGGGGCTGATAGCCAACAGGCCCAAAGCGCCTAGCCGGGACCAAGGCCCCACCGCCAGGCGACGCAGGATGCGGTCACCCAGGAAAAGGGTGGCTGCACCCCAGAAAGCGGAAAAAAGATTCATGCGGTGACCCACGTCCCCGGCCAGGGGTAGCCAGAGCCAGAGCTTGCCCAGGAGCAGATAGAGGGGATAGCCGGTGGCCCGGACGATGCCGCCACTGGCCACCGCGGTTGTGAACTCCGCGCTGTCCAGGTTGAAGACGGTGGGGGCGGCGGTGAGAACGTAGAGGAGGAGGGGCAGGCCAAAGGCGGCCAGAGCAGGCCACTCTCGGACGACGGCCCGCCACTTGGCGGAGATTCTCTCTCTCCCAGGCCGAACCTGGGGAATGGCGCTGCTCTGCTCAAGCATCGGCTGATGTCCTGTGGCGCAGGGGAGAAGGGTGAGGTGCAGGAGAGAAGGGCGAGGTGCAGGGGGAAAGGGGCGTAGTCGGGTGAGGCCAGCGTCAGGTCGGATCAGTCATCGTCGTTGTCATCGTGACCGCCCTTGCCCGAGTTGTGGCTTCCCTTGCCCGAGTTGTCCTGTTCCTTGCCCGAGT
>CAYQEB010000103.1:0-4412 GCA_964416395.1 uncultured Caldilineaceae bacterium
CCATGTCCAGCATCAAGGATTTCCGCCTGGATCTCGCCCAGATCCAGTTCTACGCCCATGATCTGAGCCGACCCGAAAGCGTGCTGGCGGAAAAGGACGGCGCCCTGTGGGCCTCGGACAACCGGGGCGGGGTCACCCGCATCGATCCGGACGGCAGCCAGCAGACGGTGGGCCAGATCGGCGGGGAGCCCAACGGCCTGGCCATGGACGGGGACGGAAACATCCTCATCGCCAACATCGGGGATGGGGTGATCTACAAGCTGCACCGGGACGGCAGCCACCAGGTGATCCTGGACGAGATCGACGGCCAGAAGCCCCTGGGCGCGGCCAATTTCGTCTTCATCGACAGCCAGGACCGCCTCTGGATCTCCGTCTCCACCCGGCGCATGCCCTGGTTCGCCTCCATGGCCCACCTGGACGACCCGGACGGCTACATCATCCTCCTGGACGAAAAGGGCCCTCGCATCGTGGCCGATGGCATCCTCTTCCCCAACGAGGTGCGCATGGACGCGGACGAGTCCTACCTCTACGTGGCCGAGACCATGGCCAAACGCATGCTCCGCTACCCGGTGAAGCCGGACGGCAGCCTGGGCCCTCAGGAGGTCTTCGGGCCAGAGGACCTGGGCTTCGGCGCCTACGTGGACGGCTTCACCTTCGACGCGGAGGGAAACATCTGGGTCACCACGGTGCTGCGCAACGGGCTGGTCATCATCACCCCGGACGGGGACCACCACACGGTCTTCGAGGACGTGAACATGCCCGCCCTGGAGAACGCGGTGGCCAAGCTGGCCGACCGAGCCCTGACCCCGGAGGACATGTTCGCCTGCGTGGGCCCCACCCTCCAGTTCCCGGCCAGCGTCACCTTCGCCGGGCCAGACCTGCGCACCGTCTACATGGGCTCCCTGGCCATGCCTCACCTGCCCACCTTCCGTTCCCCTGTGCCCGGCCTGCCCATGCGCCACTGGCGATGAAGACCCAGACGTAAAACGGGGGCCGCCTTCGCCCCCTGCTCCCATCCCGTATTCCGTTTCCCAACTCCCATCTCTCCAGCCCCAGCCTATGAACAAGATCCGAACCATCCAAGACGTTGAGACCATCGAGCAGGTCCCCCTGGCAGAGCGGGGCCTGCCCCCGTCCACCTACCAGATGCTGCGCCAGGGCGCGGCCATCAACCCGGACCAGCCGGCCCTGCACTTCTTCCTCCAGGGCAACGCCTACGACCAGGCCGTCACCTTCACCTTCCGGGAGCTCATGGCCCAGATCCACCGGGCGGCCAACGCCTTCACGGAGCTGGGCATCGCCCCCGGCCGCACCGTCTCCATGCTCCTGCCCAACCTGCCCGAGACCCACTTCACCATCTGGGGCGGGGAGGCCGCAGGGATCGTCAACCCCATCAACCCACTGCTGGAGCCAGGCCAGATCCGGGACATTCTCCAGGCCGCGGAGGCCCGGGTGCTGGTCACCCTGGCCCCCTTCCCCGGCGTGGACATCTGGGAGAAGGTGGAGGCCATCCGGGACTCCGTGCCCACTCTGGAGACTATCCTGCAGGTGGATCTGGCGGACTACCTGCCCCCGGCCATGGCCTCGGCCATCCGGGCCAGCCGCCCCCCAGTGGACCAGACCGGCCCCCAGCGCATCCTGGACTTCAGGCAGGCCCTGGCGGGTCAACCGGACGACCGGCTGGTCAGCGGGCGCGCCTTCCAGCCCGACGACATCGCCTCCTACTTCCACACCGGGGGCACCACCGGCACGCCCAAACTGGCCCAGCACACCCACTTCAACGAGGTCTACGACGCCTGGGCCTCCCTCTTCAGCCTGGAGGTGGGGCCGGGGACCGTCTTCTTCTGCGGCCTGCCCCTCTTCCACGTGAACGGCGTCATCGTCACCGGTCTCATCCCCTGGAGCCAGGGGGCCACGGTGGTCCTGGGCACGCCCCAGGGCTACCGGGGGGAAGGGGTCATCCCCAACTTCTGGAAGATGGTGGAGCACTACCGGGTGAATTTCTTCAGCGGGGTGCCCACGGTCTACAGCGGCCTGCTCCAGGCGCCCCTGGGCCAGAGCGACGTCAGCTCCCTCCAGTTCGCCATCTGCGGCGCGGCCCCCATGCCTGTGGAGGTCTTCCAGGAGTTCGAGAAGCGCACGGGCATCCGCATCCTGGAGGGCTACGGCCTGACCGAGGGGGCCTGCGTCAGCTCGGTGAACCCGCCGGAGGGGGAGCGACGCATCGGCTCCATCGGCTTCCGCCTGCCCTACCAGGAGATGAAGGCCCTGCGCCTGGACGAGGAGGGGGTCTATCAAGGGGAGTGCGCGCCGGACGAGATCGGGGTCATCGCCATCCGGGGGGCCAACGTCTTCCCCGGCTACCGGGAGGAGCGGCACAACCAGGGCATCTGGATCGACACGGGTGACGGGCAGGGCCCCTGGCTCAACACCGGGGACCTGGGCCGCCAGGATCCGGAGGGCTACTTCTGGCTCACGGGCCGGCGCAAGGAGTTGATCATCCGGGGCGGGCACAACATCGACCCCAAGATCATCGAGGAGCCCCTGCACCAGCACCCAGCCGTGGCCCTGGCCGCGGCGGTGGGCCGGCCGGATCCCCGGGTGGGGGAGCTGCCCGTGGCCTACGTCCAGCTCCAGCCCGGCGCCTCGGCCACGGAGGAGGAGCTCCTGGCCTTCGCCCGGGAGCGGATCCAGGAACGGGCCGCGGCGCCCAAGGCCATCCGCATCCTGGAGGCCCTGCCCGTGACCGCGGTGGGCAAGATCTTCAAGCCCCGGCTGGTCTGGCAGGAGATCCAGGACGTCTACAGCCAGGAGGTGGCAGCCCTGGAGGGGGTGGCCCAGGTCCAGGTGACGGTGGGGGCGGACAAGCGCCACGGCACCCTGGCCCGGATCCAGATCACCCCGGAGCCCGACGCAGACCGGGAGGCCCTGCAGGCCCGGATCGACGCCGCCCTGGGCCGGTACACGGTCCGCTACCAGCTGGCGCTGGAGTGAGGCTCGCGACCGCCCAGGCCTTCAGAGGACGCTCCGGTCCAGGGCCTGGATGGTCCGGATCACCGCCTCCAGACGCTGGTTCGCCTCCAGGACCTGCTGCTGCACCTGCAGCAGGTCCTGGAGCAGATCGTCCAGCTGCGCCGCTCCGTCGGGCAGCCGGGCCTGCTGGAGGAGGCTGACCGGCAGGGTCCAGGCAGGGACGGGCTCCTGGCGAATGGCCTGATAGAGGCGGCGGGTCTCCTCCATGGGCTCCATCTCCAGCTCCCGGATCAGGGCCTGGCGGCAGGCCTGGTACTGGCGCACCGCCTGGGCCCGCTGGCCGTTGGCCGCGTAGAGCCGCATGAGCTCCCGGTGGATCTCTTCCCGCAGCAGGTCCTTCTCCAGGATCCGTTGGCCGCAGAGGATGCTGGCCTCCAGGTTCCCCACCCCCTTGTACCAGCGCATGAGCCGCTGCAGGCCCCGCACGTAGAGCAGACGCAGGCGCTCCCGCTCCCGCAGGGCCCAGTCCGCGTACCACCCCTCCAGCAGATCCCCGGTGTAGAGGGCCAGGGCCTCCTCGGCCTCCTGGGCCAGGGCCGGGGTGATGGCTTCCTCCTCCCCGGCGCAGAGCCGTGTCAGCACCTCCTCGAAGACCGCCACGTCCAGCCAGTGCGAGCTGGCCGGGTTGAAGCCGATCTCCCCCTCGGGAGTGCTCAGGAGATAGCCCCCTTCCTGTCCGGAGCCCTTCAAACGCCGACGCAGCCGCCAGACGGCGGTGCTCAGGCAGCTGCGGGCCTGCTCCGGGGAGGAGTCGCGCCAGAAGATCTCCATCAGCACGTCCCGGGGGACCAGCTGCTGCCGGTGCAGGAGCAGGTAGCCCAGCAGGGCCTGGGCGGAACGGGGCAGCCGGATCTCCTGCACCGTGGCCGACCGATCCCGCCAGGTGGCGGCGAACTGTCCGAAGAGGCGAATGTGCAACGTGCTCATGGGACTTCCCCCTTTCCACGTTCCGCGAAGCAAGTCACGGCCCCACTGAGGATGGGCGAACAAGGCCTGCTCGGTCAGGGCCACTGGATCTGGACCGAAGTCTCCAGGCTCGCCTGGGCTCCCTGCTGGGTGAAGGCTGTGGCCCGCAGGGTGTAGCGCCCCGGCTGGATCGAGGCGCCGTCGGGCCAACGTTGGCCCTGTTCCTGGAAGGGCCAGACGTTGCAGTCCGGCTCGCCCCCGCCGAAGGCGCAGTAGCCGGCGTGCCGCTCGGTTCGCTGATGGACGACCTTTCCTCCCTCGTCCAGGATGGCCATCTCCACCCGGTCGATGCCCGCTCCATCGTAGTTGCCCACGCTGGGATCGAAGGCCCGCACCTGGAAGACCAGGGCCTGAGTCACTGTGGGCTCCAGGCTGCCTGGACCGATCTGGGCCAGCTCCAGGAGCGGCAGGGC
>CAYQEB010000103.1:4512-15184 GCA_964416395.1 uncultured Caldilineaceae bacterium
CTTTCCGGCACTGTGGCGCTTTCCGGCACTGTGGCGCTTTCCGGCAGCTGCACCTGGAAGGTCAAACGCCAGTTGCCCTGGTCTTTGTTCCCATCCGCGGGGATGGCCACCATGTTGATCTCGTACTCCACATCCCGGATGGGCTGGCCGTCGGGCCAACGGTAGCCGTTCTGGGCCGGGAAGAACTGGTTGCAGAGGGGCTCCCCGCCGCCAAAGGCGCAGTACCAGGAGTTGAACTCCGTGTGCTGGTAGACCAGCTCTCCGGAGTCCTGGTCCGTGATGCTGATCTCCACCCGGTCGATGCCCGCGCCGTCGAACTCCCCTGCGCTGGGCTCCCGCACCTGCAGGCGCACATCGATCTTATCGCCGAAGCGCACCGGGCTGGTGGAGATCAGCGCGTCCCGGGGGATGAGCAGGTCACCCACCAGGTCTCCCAGGCTGCCCTGGGCCGGGGGCACGAAGAGGACCAACGGTGTGGGCGATGGCAGGGGTGTGGGTGCAGGCACGTCCACGATCAGGGCGGTGGGGGTGGCCGTGGGTGGCGGAGGGGACGGCGACTCGGTGGGCGACTCTGTGGGCGTGGACGTGGGTGCGGATGTGGGGGTGGCTGTGGGAAGATCGGGCAGGGCCTCGGCCTCCGCGGTCTGGGTGGCGATCAACGCGGCAGCCACCTGATCGGCCACATCGGCCTCCGCGGTGCGGGTGGCGGCGATGGCCGCCTGGACCGTGGCGTCCACGTCCACAGCGGGCGGAGCTGGTTCCCCGCCACAGGCCGCCAGGATCCCCAACAGGCCCAGCAACAGGGCTGCCAACACAAGGTTTCGTTTGTTCATCCCGATTCCTCCTCCAGAGAACTCAGATCCTGCTGGACCTGCTGCTGATACGGTTGGCAGCGCTCGGCCACGTAGAACTGGGTCAACACTTTGTCCAGGGGAGCCAGCTCCGCCTGGGCGACGCATCGACCGTAGCTTTCCAATGCCTCCTGGAGCAGAGGCGTGGCCTGGGCCTGCCGGCCTTGACGCAGACGCAGATTGGCCTGCAGGTGGTAGGTGGCGCCCAGGACCAGGTAGGCGTGGGCCAGGAAGCGAGGCTGCTCCAGGGGCTCCAGGGCCTGGACGGCGCGGGTCAGGGTGGTCTGGGCCTGGTCCAGGGCCTGGTCCGCCTGCTCCAACTGGCCCAGGGCGTTGAAGGTCTCCCCCTGGAGCCGGTGGGTCATCCCCAGGGCCACCAGGGCGATGGCCTCCGTGGGCGGCCAGGAGGAGCTGGGCGCTTCCTCCAGGGCCTGTTGGTAGAAGGCCAGGGCCTGCTCGGTGAAGTCGACGTCCACCCGCTCCTCGGGGGGCAGCTCCTGGGCTCGGCTGTAGTAGACCCCGCCCAGGCCGATGGTGGCTCGGGCGTAGGCCGGGTTAATGGCCAGGGCCTGGCGGAAATAGGCCTCCGCCGCTTCCAGGTTGGCCAGGAGCAACTCCTCCTGGCCGATGAAGAAGTAGAGGATCTCCTTGCCCGAGCCGGGGGCGTCCGGCCAGTCCTGGAGACGCTCCTCCGCCTGGCGGAAGATCGCCCGGGCCCGGCTGGGGTTCACCAGATCGAAGGCCAGGCCGATGGTCAGCCAGGCCAGGGCCCGGGTGCGGACGTCCAGCCGGTCGTTGGCCTCTAGACCGGCCAGGGTGCTCAGGGGCAAGGTCACCGGGATGGGCTGGCCCAGGCGGTGACGGCCCACCACCGGATCGATGCCCCGGTTCAGATCCGGCGAGAACTCCAGATCCGGCGAGACGTAGAACTCCAGGAAAAGGTCCCGAGGATTGGCCGGGCCGGCCAGGTGACCGTAGATGATCACGTCCGCGTTCAGGCGCTGGGCCATGGCCTCCGCGGCCTGGATGCGCTCCTCGGGGCTGGCCCCCGCCACCAGGCCGATGGTCACGTTGCTGGCCTGTTTCAGCGCTGGCCCATCGTGCCAGATCTCCAGGCCGGGGATGGCCACCTGCTCCGCGTACTCCCGCTCCAGGGTCTGGTAGAGCCAGTCGCTCAGCTGGGCCGCCTCGGCGTCGGGCCGGACCTGCCCCTGCTCGTCCAGCTCGCCGAACTGGGCCACCGCCACCTTGAAAGCGCCGGTCATCTTGGCCGGAATGGGGGTGAGGGTGGGTGTGGGGGGCGGCGGAGCCGGGGGCGAGATGGTCCGGAAGGCCAGGAGGCCCAGGATGGCCACCAGGGTCAGCGCGGCGATGGTCAGGGAGAGGCGCGGGGCCAGGGCGAAGCGGGAAAGGCGGCTCTCCGTGACCTGCCGGGCCACCTTCTCCTCCAGAGCCAGGTCCCAGATGGTCCCCTCCTCCGTGCGCAGGAAGAGAACCGGTGCGGCCCAGTCCGGCCCGGCTTCCCCCAGGGCCAGGAAGATGGCCCGGCGTCCCTCCGCAACGGCCTGCTCCAGGGGGTGGCCCAGGGCCAGATGACGGTAGAACTCCCAGGCGAAGAGCTGGGAGGCCCTGTCCGCGATGGGGAACTGCATGGCCACCACCCCGGCCAACTGACGTTGGAGCAGCCGGGGCGCAAAGCCCACCAGGGGCTGGACGCCGGAGGTGACGCCGGTCTCGCAGGCGTTGAGGAGCACCACCCGGGTCTCGTCCACGTCCAGGAAGAGCTCCCGGAAGGTGGCATCGTCCAGAGGCTGGGCCATGCCCGCCTGGTCCTCCAGAACCAGGAGCGCCTGATCGTCCTGGAAGAGGCCGTGGCCGATGAAATGGAAGACGTGGGGCCGAAAGCGGCGGATGGCCCGGTCCAGGGAGGTGACGGTGGCTCGCTCCAGCAGCTCCAACTCCACCACGCCCAGCTTCACCCAGCGGGCCAGGGCCTTCTGGATGGCCTTCCGCTCCCGGGCCACGTCCAGGGGATCTGTGTCCGTGGGGTTGGCCATGGCCACCAGCACCCGCAGGGGCGGCGTGGCCTGGATGGGACGGGGCGGCACCCCCATGGGCACGTAGCGGACCAGGGCCGTCTGGGCGGAGATGGCCAGGAAGGCCTCCTCGTCCGGGTCGTAGAGGCTCTCCCAGGGGAGGGCGGCCAGCTCTGGGGGGGCCAGGCGCAGGCGGATGCGCAGTCCCTGGTCCCGGCTACGAGCGATGCCCAGGCTGGTGCGGTAGCGCTCCTCGATGTCGTCCAGGAAGAGCTCCTGGAAGAGGTGCGCCCCCACCTGGCGCAGGAGCTGCCCATCCCCGGCCCGGCGCTCCAGGGCTTCCAGGGCCTGGCGCAGCCCGGGGTCGTTTCCGTCCAGCAGGCTGACGCCCTGGGCGTTCCCGGCAGGGGAGTCCAGGAGAGTGACGGGGTAGCCTCTCTCGGTGCGGTCACCGACCAGGATCTCGAAGGTCTCGTAGACGAGGCGGGAGGAAGCGGGCATGGGGCGAGGCCTTGGAACGGGAGGGCGGAAAGGGGAAGCCCAACGCAGAAGCAAAGCGGACGAGTGCAGCACAAGACGCCGACAGATTCGGTGTCTTCCATTATAACATAAAATTGACGGCTCTGTTCGGTCTGGATCACAGACGGGCTGTGGGGTGGATCACAGGGCCTGGGGAATCGGGTCTTTTTCCCCTTGACACCGCCAGCCGCGCCCACATACGATTTTCGCGTACGATTTCGATGGGGCCAACCATCCCCTCCCGACCCAGGCCATCACCGGACAGGCCAACCCAGACCATGACTCGCCCTTTCCCAGCCTTCGCCGCCCTCTTCCAAGGGCTTGCCCGCTTCCGAAAGCTCCTGCTCTGGGTTTTCTTCACCCTGCTCGTCTTCGCCTACACGAGTCTGTTCCGGAGCGCCCTCATCGACGACGCCTTCATCACCCTCCAGTACGCCAAGACCCTGCTGGGCAGCGGAACCTGGGGCTTCTATCCCGGCCACGTGAGCAACACGGCCACGTCTCCGCTGAACGTCCTCCTCTTGGCCGGGGTGGCCCTGGTGACCGGCCCCAGCGAGGCGGCGGCCGTCGTCCTGGCCAGCGCCAGCTTTGTGGGCCTGACCTTTGTCCTGGCCCGGCTCTCCCACAGGCTCTTCGGGGTGGAAGAATTCGGCTATCTGGCATCCGGCGCTGTCCTCTTCAACCCGCTGCTCGTCTCCACCATCGGCCTGGAGAGTCTCCTCCTGCTCACCCTGCTGATGGCCGCCCTCTACGCCTACGCGGCGGGAAAGTGGGGCTGGATGGGGGCGCTGCTGGCTTTGGTCACCCTGACCCGGCCCGAGGGGGTCCTCTTCTTCCTGCTCTTCTGGGCCTTCACCCCTGACGCCCGACAGAAACGCCGGGTGGCTCTCCTGTATGCCCTGGTCTGCGCCCCGTGGTTTCTCTACTCCTGGATCCACCTGGGCTCCCTCCTGCCCGACACCTTCTTCATCAAGATCGCACGGAAATCCTGGGAGCAGTGGAGCTTCGCCAACGGCCTGGGGCTCTATCTGAAAGCGCGCCCCTGGGTCGGAGCCCTGGCCTTCTTTCCCCTGCCTCTGGGGCTGATCCTCCTGCCCACCAGGGGGGCTCGCTCCGTCCGAGTGCTGGTCCTGGCAGGCTGGTCCGCCCTGGCCCACTTCGCCGGATACACGCTCCTCTCCGTGCCCCCCTACCACTGGTACTACACGCCCACGGTGGGCCTGGCCATCCTGGTGAGCGTGTTCGGGCTCGGGGCGCTCTGGTCCCAGACCCGGGAGCCGGGCAGGCGGGAACTTCTGCTGAAAGGCGCTTTCCTCCTCTTTGTCGCCCTCCCCGGGCTGGGGATGGCATCCATCCTGCTCCGGGACGGGGCACCCCTGCCGGAGGCGCCCATCCACACCAACTGGGCCACCCAGGGCCAATACCGGGAGATCGGCGGCTGGCTGTCGGAGAACCACCGGGGGCAGGTCATCGCCCTGGACGGGGAGATCGGGACCCTGGCCTTCTTCTGTGACTGCCACCTCCTGGATGGGTTCAGTCACCGGCGATGGATGGACCGCTACGTGGCCAATCTGGTGGACGGTGACGGCCTCCTCGCCCTGCTTTTTCGCCTCAACTTCGCCTTCTATCGACCGAGCGCTCCCTTCCCGCCGCCGGCCTACACCCTGACGGGCCGGGCTGGCCATCCAGGGTCCGAGGCGGCCGGCTCAGAGGAGCGCGCCCCGGTGAGGATCTGGGAGACCTCCACGCGATGGGTTCCCCAGGGGCAGGTCATCCTGGAGGAAAACAAGCCCTGAGTCGGCCTGCGTAACCGCACTTACTGATGGTTTCCAGGATCCGCTCCACAATGGGCCTGTGTTGACGATCCAGACACTGTCGCCGACCGTTGGCGCCGCTGCATCCGGGATATTCCGCCCCTGAGATGGGCCAATCCGCCCTCGGGGTCGGCCAACCCTCCGCCACGTCCCGGCAGCTGACGCCACCGGATCCCGCCAGTCCTCGGCCCACTCCACTGCCCTCCCGTGACAGGAAACCACGGGATCCGGTCCAACGTGTCTGGACCGCCGAACACCCCGGTGTGCACACCCTCCTAACCGAAAACCGAATTCTGCTCTCCACCCAAGGCGTCGATCTCGTCGTTTGGCCCTTTCCGCCTGCCTTGAACCGGCTTGGGTGTGGGCCTCCTATGGCCTACCGCCTCCATCCCGGCCTGGCATCCCGGCCTGCGCTCGAGATCGCACCCCCACCACGAAGGGATCTGCCTATGTCCGTCAACCTGTCCGTCAACCTGTCCATCGACCATGCTGCCATCGCCCAGGAGGTGGAAGCGCGCTTCGGCGACTTCTTCCGGGAGAAGATCAACCCCACCGCGGCCTACCGGGACCAGACCTACTCCACCTTCGATGTGGAGACCCTGCGGGAGATGGCTCGTCTGGGGCTTATCGGCTTCACCGCGGACCCGTCCATCGGTGGCCAGGGGCGCACCTGGGAGGAGTGGGGGCACGCCCTGGAGGAGATCGGCTACCTGGCCGACGACTCGGGCCTGCCCATGCTCCTCTCCTACCGGGAGACGGCCACCAACCTGGTGCACCACTCGGGCCTGCAGGGGCGGCCCCACCTGATCGAACGCTACGCCAAGCCGGCCGTCCGAGGCGAGGCCTTCATCGGCTGGCTCTACACCGAGGAAAAGGACGCGCTCAACTTCGAGACCAACGTGGTGAAACAGGGCGACCGCTACATCCTCAACGGACACAAGGCGGCCTCCACCGGCGGGCTGAGCTGCACCGCCTGGATCGTCTACGCCTCCACCGAGGACGGCAGCGACACCATGGCCATCATGGTGGAGCGGGACGACCCCGGGGTGACGGTCACGCCGGTCCGCAGCCTGGGGCTGCGCTCCATCGGCCTGGCCGAGCTTCACTTCCAGGATGTGGTGCTCACCGAGGACCGGATCCTCACCCCGAGCGACGGCCTGAGCCACGGCCAGATCTTCATCAACGAGCGCCGGGTGACGGGCGCTGCCTGGCTGCTGGGGCGCATGCGATCCCTGATCGACCGGGTCATCCAGGACACCCAGCCCAAGGTGCGCTACAACCGCCGCCTTTCGGAGTTCGACACCTTCAAGGCGGCCATCGGGCGCATGTACATGGCGGTGGAGCGGGCCCGCTCCATGGCCTACCGGGTCTTCGCCCGCACCGAGGCCCGCCGGGCCAACATGGGCTACCTGCACGATCCCCTGGTCTCCATCGCCAAGTACATCTCCACCGAGGCCGCGCTGGAGGTGGCGGACATCGCCCAGCGCCTCTCCGGAGGCCACGGCTACTTCGAACCCTACGGCATCGAACGCTACCTGCGGGATTTCTACGGGCTGGTGCCCATCATCGGGGGGCAGCCCGCCATCGAAGCGGAGATCGGCGCCCGGGTCATCTGGCAACGGGAGCGCCGACTGGCCGCCCAACGCAAACGCCACCGAACCATCCACTATCAAGGAGAACTGGTATGAAAATCGTCCTGTCCGGCAACCTCAGACGCTACACCGACTTCGAAGGCGAGGTGGAGGTGGACGCCCGCTCCATCCCGGAAGCCCTGAACGCCTTGGTCCAGCGCCACCCGGACCTGCAACCCGTCCTCTTTGAGGGCAACGGCCAGGTCCGCTCGGTGCACCGCCTCTACCTCAACGGCGACGTCCTGGAGATCGACGAGTTGGACCGCCCCCTGGATGCCGACGACGAGCTGGGCATCCTCACCGCCATCGCAGGAGGGTAGGCCATGCCCCGAGCCATCGAATGGGAGCACACCGTGGACACCAGCACCTTCTCGGCAGTGCAGTTGCAGCCTGGGGTGGTGGCCTCCCTCACCTGGAACGCCCTGGCCCGCTGGCTGCGGGCCTACCTGATGCCCTTCCCCCAGCTCATCGGCCGGCAGGCCACCGGGCTGGTGGTGATGGGCTTCCACCTGGAGTACCGGGATCCCGTCGTCTTCTTCGACTGCCCGGCCTTCCGGGTGCGGGCCGGGCTGCGCATCCTGCGTCGCGGGGAGCGGGGCCAACTGGATCTGCGCTTCTTCACCGACGACCAGGAGCTGGCGGTGGCCCGGCTCATCCTGCGCCCGGTGACCATCCTGGACCCCATCTCTCTGGGCGCGGAGCCGGCGCCCCTGCCCGAGACCCTGCTGGCCCGCTTCCAGGAAGACGAGGTGGAGTCCGCCTCGCCCCAGCGCCTGCTCCCGGCCCGGCTGGCTGTGGTGGAGACGGCGGGAACTCTCCTGGCCGAGACTGCCACGCCCTTCCGCATCCATCGGCACCTCTCCGAGGTGGCGGAGCAGTGGGCCTGGACCGAGACGCCCGAGCTGGTGGAGGCCGCCCGGGAGAACCTGGCCCTGGACGACTGCAGCGAGCGGAAACGGCTGTTGCGTCGCTGCCTCAGCCGTCGCCTCCTTCGCTTCGATGTGGAGTTCAGCCGCCCCTACTTCTCCTTCGAGCGGGGCGAGATCGTCAGCCGGGCCTACATCGTCGCCGACCACCTGGCCTTCGTGCACCGGTTCACCTCGGCCCGGGGCGCCCACCTCCACGCCACGGTGGTGGAGCTCTTCGAGACCGACGACGAGGCCGCCCGCCGCTCATCCCTTCAACGACAGGAACCGAAAGAATCCCATGAAACCTTCCAACTCTGACAAGATTCCCTCCGATCACACAGCCCCCAACAGTTCGTTGGATGACCCCTTCCACGATCTGTTCCACGGCCTGGGGAGCGACCTGAACCCGGGCACACTGGCAGGGGCGAGCGGCCAGGTGCAGGTAGAGCAGGGCGTCCGCACCCTGCAGGAAGCCCACCAGGCCGAGGACCGCCTGGCCCAGGTGGAGGCCTTCGCGGGCTGGCAGACGGCCCTGGACCCAGAGGCCGCCAGGCTGCGTCGACGGGTCCTGGAGCTGGTGGAGCGGTGGCAGCCCCAGGCCACCCAGGCCTTCACCCAGGGGCGCTTCCCGGACGAGCTCTTCCGCCGGCTGGGCCAGGCCGGCGCGCTGGGCGCTTCCCTGGTGGGCCGGGACGGGAAACCGCCTGGCTCCAAGCTGGCCACCTGCGCGGTGATGCACGCAGTGGAGTACGGGGACGGCGGCCTGCGCTGCGCCCTGACCGTCCACGATTCGGTGATCCAGGCCCTGGTGCGCTTCGGCAGCGAGGCTCAGCAGGCCCGCTGGCTGGATCCGTTGGTCCGGGGAGAGGCGGTGGCCGCCTTCGCGCTGACGGAGCCCCAGGCTGGCTCGGACATCCGGGCCGTCTCCACCAAGGCCACCCGCCAGGGGGACGAGTGGCTGCTCACCGGCGCCAAGAGCTGGATCACCAACGGACCCCGGGCGGACGTCATCCTGATCTGGGCCCGGACCGGCGAGCGCAACGACGCCATCCGGGGTTTCCTGGTGGAGAAAGGGACCCCGGGCCTGGACGTGGAGACCATCACCACCGCCTCGGCCATGCGCATCGCGCCGGTGGGTCGAGTCCACCTGGACCGGGTGCGGGTGCCCCACAGCGCCATGCTGCCCCACGCCTGGGGCCTCACGGACATCAACGCCTGCCTGGACTACAACCGCATGACGGTCCTGAGCGGTGTGATGGGCGGCGCCCGGCGTTGCCTGGAGATCGCGCTGACGTACGCGGCCCAACGCTACCAGTTCGGCGTGCCCATTGCCTCCAAGCAGTTGGTGCAGTCCATGCTGGCGGACATGGCCCAGCGGGTGGCCTTGGGGGAGCTGGCCATCCTCCACCTGGCCCGGCGCTGGGAGGAGGGTCCTCTGCCCCGGTTCGACGTCAGCCTGATCAAGCGGCACAACTGCGCTGCGGCCCTGGAGGTGGCCCGCATGGCCCGCTCCATCCTGGCCGCCAACGGCACGGATCTGGAGCATCAGGTGGTGCGCCACCTGCTCAACCTGGAGGCTTCCTACTCCTACGGCGGCACCCACGAGATCCACGGGCTCATCGTGGGCAAGGCCCTCACCCGAGAGAACGCATTCTAGGCATTCCAGGCATTCCAAAAAGGAGACACTGTGAACACGCTACCCACCCTCACCACAGCGGAGATCGCCCGCTACGCCCGGCACCTGATTCTGGGGCAGATCGGCATGGCGGGGCAACAGCGCCTGAAGGCTTCCCGGGTCCTCTGCGTGGGCACTGGCGGGCTGGGCTCGCCCCTGCTCATGTACCTGGCCGCGGCCGGGGTCGGGCGCATCGGCATCGTGGACTTCGACGTGGTGGACGAATCCAACCTGCAGCGCCAGGTGATCCACGGGAGCGCCTCGGTGGGCCGGCCCAAGGTCCAGTCCGCGGTGGAGCGCATGGCCGATATCAACCCCCACGTCCAGGTGGACGTCTTCGAGGAGGCTCTCACCTCGGCCAACGCGCTGGCGATCCTGGCCGACTACCAGGTGATCGTGGATGGGACGGACAACTTCCCCACCCGCTACCTGGTGAACGACGCCTGCGAGATCCTGGGCAAGCCCAACGTCTACGGTTCGGTCTTTGGCTTCGAAGGGCAGGCCTCCGTCTTCAACTACCAGGACGGCCCCACCTACCGGGATCTCTACCCGGAGCCGCCGCCCCCGGGCATGGTGCCCAACTGCGCGGAGGGGGGCATCCTGGGGGTGTTGCCCGGCCTCATCGGCCTGATCCAGGCCACCGAGACGATCAAGATCCTGCTGGGGCTGGGCCAGGTGCTCTCCGGACGGCTGCTGCTGTACGACGCCCTGGCCATGCGCTTCCGGGAGATCCGTCTGCGCAAGCGGGCGGACGCCCAGCCGGTCACCGAGCTGATCGACTACGCCCAGTTCTGCGGCATCCAGCCGGCGCCCTCCCCCAACGGAACCTTCGCCCGCATTTCCGTCCAGGAGGCCAAGGCGAAGCTGGACGCGGGATGGCGCCCCTACGTCCTGGACGTGCGCAAACCCTTCGAGGCCGAGATCGCCCGGCTGCCCTTCACCCATCGGCTGCACCCCCACGAGACGGTGGCGGAGATCGCCCACGAGCTGCCCCGGGACCGGGAGATCCTGATCTACTGCCGCTCCGGCGTGCGCTCCGCGGAGGCCTGCGCGATCCTGGGCGCTCTGGGCTTCCGCACCCTCAACCTGGAGGGCGGGATCAACGCCTGGGCCCAGGAGATCGACCCGGCGCTGCCTGTCTACTGAGGGCACGCCGGCTCAGGCGTCCGGCTCAGGAAGGGAAAAGAGGCCCACCCGTTGCGGGTGGGCCTCTTTTCGTTGCCCCGGTTATTGTCCCG
>CAYQEB010000104.1:0-8532 GCA_964416395.1 uncultured Caldilineaceae bacterium
GAGGCCAGGTTGTCCAGGGCCTGGGCCAGGATCCGGACGGCCAGCCAGTACTCGTCCAGGAAGAGGTGCTCGTGGGGGGTGTGGTCCAGGCGGCTGTCCCCCGGGCCGTAGGCCAGGATGGGGCACTGCCAGGCCGGGCCCACCACGTTCATGTCGCTGGTGCCCGTCTTGACCACGAAGCCGGGCCTGGTCTGGCCCACCTGGCGGATGGCGGCCAGGAAGCTGCGCACCAGAGGGGTGCGTCGGTCGCTGCGCCAGGCCGGCTCGTAGGCGTGGAAGCCCAGCTCCATCTGGGCGCCTGGGCCAGCCAGCCGGTAGACCGCCCCCTGGGCGTCCCCTGGCCGCAGGGGGGAGAGGGCTGGTGCAGGAGCGTCCGCTCGCTCCGCCGCCCAGGCCACCAGCTCCCGGACCAGCTCCTGGGGCTGGAAGTCCACGGGGGTGCGGATGCCCACCTCCGCCCGGACCCGGTCGTGGATGGCCTCGTCGGTCCAGGTGTGCAGGCGGCGCAGGCTGGGCAGAAGCTGGTCGAAGGCCCGCTCCCGCCCCTGGTTGAAGGCCTCCACAAAGGCCATGAGCCGGTTCCAGAACTCCACGGCCAGGGTGGCCACGCCAGGATTCGGCCCGGCCGTGTGGGCCATGGGCTGGGACGCCTCCAGCCAGGCCAGGATCCGCCCCTTGTAGCCCAGGGTGACCCGTGGCCAGCCGCTGGGCTCGCCGATGATGCAGGCCTCTGGGATCGGCTCACCCTGGCCGTTGAAGCGGTCCCGGATGAAGCGGGCGCCCTTGCTGGTGGCGGCCTCCTCCTCCACCGCGCCCACCACCACCAGGCGCACGCCTCGCTCCGCCGCCCAGGCCGGGCCCAGGCTGGCCCCGGCGGCCACGAAGGCGGCCAGGGGGCCCTTGGCGTCCACGCTGCCCCGGCCGTAGAGGACCGGCCGCCCTTCCTGCTCCTCCACCCGCACGGGGATGGCCCCGGGGACGGTGTCAATGTGGCCTAGAAGGACCAGGGTGCGGGGCGCGCCCTCGGGGCCCAGCTCCCCCACCGCGTTGCCGGCCGGGTCCACGAAGGCCCGGTCGTAGCCCAGCTGGCCCATCTGCTCCACCAGCCAGGCCGCGGCCTCCGCCTCCTGGCGGCTGAGGGAGGGGATGGCCACCAGGCCCTGGATCAGCTCCAGAGCCTGGGAGCGGCTGATGCGGCCAACTTGCTCGGGTGCTTGCTTGGGTGTGCGTTCTGCCACGGCGATGCTCGTTTCTCTGGGGGTGTCTTCAAGGGCGGGCGGTGGCGCTCAGACCGCGGCCAGGGCCTGCTCCAGGTCGGCGATCAGGTCGCCGGCGTCCTCCACGCCGATGGAGAGGCGCACCATCTTCTCGGTGATGCCCATCTCCTGCCGCTCCTCCGGGTCCACGTCCGAGTGGGTCATGGTGGCCGGGTGTTGGGCCAGGGATTCGGTGCTGCCCAGGCTCACGGCCAGGTGGAAGAGGCGCAGGTGGTTCAGGAAGCGGAAGGCCTCGGCCTCTCCCCCGACGATGTCCACGGAGATCATTCCGCCGGGGCCGGTGCACTGGCGCTGGTAGATCTCGTACTGGGGGTGGTCCGGCTGGATGTGGCCCAGGTAGTAGACCTTCTCCACCTTGGGGTGGCTGGCCAGGAAATCCGCCACCTGCCGGGCGTTCTCCGTCTGAGCCGCCATGCGCAGCTTCAGGGTCTCCAGGCTGCGCAGAAGGAGCCAGCCTGTCCAGGGGCCGGCCATGGTGCCCAGGATGGTGCGCATAGTCTTCACCTGGGCCATGAGCTCCTGGGGGCCCAGGCAGACCCCGGCGATGACGTCGCTGTGGCCGCCGATGTACTTGGTGGCCGAGTAGAGGACCAGGTCCGCGCCGTGCTTCAGGGGCTGCTGGTAGAGGGGGCCCAGGAAGGTGTTGTCCACCGCCACCAGGACCCGCCGCCCTGGCCGGGAGTGCTCCTGGGCCATGCGGGCGCAGTGGGCGATGTCCACCAGGTCGTTGGTGGGGTTGGCCGGCGTCTCCGCGTAGATCATGGCCAGGTGGCGGCGGATCTCCCGGTCCTGGAGGAGCTTCTCCAGGGATTCCTGGCCGTTGCGGGCGGGGAAACCCACAGGCCGGATGCCGAACTGGGGCAGGATCTGCTTGAGCAGGAAGTCCGTGCCCCCGTAGACCGGCTCGCTGTGGACCACCACGTCCCCGGGGCGGAGGAAGGTGAGCAGGGTGGTGCTGATGGCCGCCATGCCGCTCTCGAAGACCGCGGACTTCTCCGCGCCGTCCCAGAGGGAGAGCCGCTCCTCCAGGATCTCCAGATCTGGGTTGTTCAGGCGGCTGTAGATGAGGCCCAGCTCCTCCCCCGGCCCCTGCTGACGTCGGCCGTAGACGATCTCGAAGAAGGCCTTGCCCTCCTCCGCGCTGTTGAAGACGAAGGTGGACGTCTGGAAGATGGGGCACTTCAGGGCCCCTTCCGAGAGCTCGGGTCGGTAGCCGTAGCTCATCATCAGGCTCTCCGGCCGCAGCTCCCGGTCGCCGATGCGGGTGCTGTAGGGATCGTGGTGAGGATTCGACATGCCTACCTCCTTGTAGGATGTGTGGAATGGCGTTGGGCCTGGCCTGGAGTCTCCTCGGGGTTCATTGCCCCAGCTTGCCCTCCGCGTAGAGCTGGCGCAGCACCTTCTTGTCGAACTTGCCCACGCTGGTCTTGGGGATGCTTTCCACGAAGACGAAGACGTCGGGCAGCCAGAACTTGGGGAAGTTGGGCGCTAGGAAGGCCCGCAGCTCCTCGGGGGTGATCGGGCCGCTCTCCGGCGTGGTGACCACGCAGGCCAGGGGCCGCTCGGACCAGCGTTCGTCTGGGATGGCGATGACCGCGGCCTCCATCACCTGGGGATGGGCCATGAGGGCGTTCTCCAGGTCCTGGGAGGAGATCCACTCCCCGCCGCTCTTGACCAGGTCCTTGGTGCGGTCGGTGATCTGCATGAAGCCGTCCGGGCTGATGGTGGCCACATCTCCGGTGCGGAACCAGCCATCCGGGGTGAAGTGTTCCGGGCTGGGCTCCATCTTGAAGTACTGGCGCACCACCCAGAAGCCCCGCACCTGGAGCTCGCCCATGGTGGTCCCGTCCCAGGGCAGCTCCTTCCCCGCGTCGTTGACGATGCGCATCTCCAGGCCGGCCGGCGGGTAGCCCTGCTTGGCCTTGATGTCCCACTTGGCGTGGTCGGGCAGATCCTGGTGGTGGCTGAGCAGCTTGGAGACGGAGCCCAGGGGCGAAAGCTCGGTCATGCCCCAGGCGTGGACCACGTTGACGCCCAGGTTCTTCTCGTACTCTTCGATGAGGGCGCGGGGCATGGCCGCGCCGCCCACGATCAGGGCCCGGATGCTGGAGATGTCCCGAGGGTTCTGGCGCAGCTCGTGGTAGAGGCCGTTCCAGATGGTGGGCACGCCGGCGGCCACGGTCACCCGTTCCTCCTCGATCATCTCGGCCAGGGGGGCGGGCTTCAGGTGCGGGCCGGGCATGATCACCTCTGTGCCGCACATGGCCGCGGCGTAGGGCAGCCCCCAGGCCATGGCGTGGAACTGGGGCACCACAGGCAGGAGCACGTCCGCCTCGGTCAGGCCCAGGGTGTTGGCCAGGTTCTCCCCGTAGGTGTGGAGGAACATGGAGCGATGGCTGTAGAGGGCGCCCTTGGGCAGGCCGGTGGTGCCGCTGGTGTAGCAGAGCCCCATGGCCATGCGCTCGTCTGTGCAGCGCCACTGGAAGTCGTCGTCCGCGTCGGCCATGAGCTCCTCGTAGTCCAGGGCGTTGGGGATGCTGGCCGCGGTCCCCGGCGGGGCGTTGAAGAGGACCAGGTGCTCCACCGTCTCCAGCTGGCCCAGCAGGGGCTGGATCAGGGGAAGCAGGGTGCCATCTACGAAGATGAGCTTGTCCTCCGCGTGGTTGATGATGTAGGCCAGCTGGTCCCCAGGCAGGCGGATGTTCAGGGTGTGGCAGACCGCCCCTGCGCCGGGCACGCCGAAGTAGAGCTCCATGTGCTGGTAGTTGTTCCAGGCGAAGGTGCCCACCCGGTCCCCTGGCTCCACCCCCAGCTTGACGAGCACGTTCCCCAGGCGCCTGGAGCGCCGGTAGAGGTCGTGGTAGGTGTACTCGTGCCAGGAGCCGTCGGGCAGCTTGGTCTTGATGCGCTTGTGGGGATAGACCCGGTTGGCGTGTTCCAGGATCCGGTCCAGGGTCAAGGGGATGTCCATCATGAGGCCGTGCAGCATGGGGTTGCTCCTTTCAAATAAAGACGGAAGACGGAAACAGTGGACGGAAAACGGTGGACGGAAACGGTGGACAGGAATTGGAAGTCGGGAGTGCGGGGACGGGACCGGGCAGGCCCTGGGCCTGATCTCTGCTCTCCGTTCACTCCCAGGCGCGGAAAAGGTGCGTCAAGGCGGTGGACGCCGCGCCGCCGATGCTCTGCATCAGGGCGATGCGGGGGGCGGGAAGCTGGTTCTTCCCGGCCCGGCCGGTGAGCTGCAGGACGATCTCGCAGACCTGGTAGAGGGCGGTGCCACCGATGGGGTGGCCCCGGGCCTTCAGCCCGCCCATGGTGGTGATGGGGATGGCCCCGTCCAGGGCGATCTGGTTCTCCGCGGCCAGGCGCCACCCCTCTCCCGGCGCTGCGAAGCCCACCGCCTCCAGGAGCAGGCAGGCCATGATGCTGAAGGCGTCGTGCACCTCGAAGAAGCTGACCTGGCTGCGCTCCAGCCCCGCCCGCTGAAGGGCCAGCTGGGCCGAGCGCCGGGCCGCCTGTAGGTCCAGGGGATCCGCCCGGTCGTCCAGCCGGAAGCGGTCCGTGGCCACGCTGGAGGCCAGCACATCCACCGGGTGATCCGTGTACTCCCGGGCCCGATCCCGGGGGGCCAGGATCACCGCGGCGGCCCCGTCGCAGACCGGGGAGCAGTCCAGCAGGCGGATGGGCGGGTTGATGAGCCGGGAGTTGAGCACATCCTGGGGGGTGATGGGCTTGTCCTTGAAGAGGGCGTAGGGGTTGTGCTGGGCGTTGCGATGGGCGTTCACCGGGAAGTTGACCAGGGCGTCCTCCGGCGGCCGGTAGCGCTGGAAGTAGAGGTGCATGAGCCGGGCGTTCTGGCTGATCAGGGTCATGCCGTCCGGCACCTCGCTGCGGGCGTCCAGGGCCTTGGCCAGGGCGGGGGTGGGCACCCCGTCGCTCATCTTCTCCGCGCCCACGGTCACCGCCAGGTCCACCTCGCCGCTGGCCACCGCCAGATAGGCCACCCGCAGAGCGGCCGCTCCGCTGGCCGTGGCCGCCCGGATCTGCACCGCCTCCACCCCAGCCAGGCCGGCCTCGTCCGCGAAGAGGGCCGCCAGGTGCTTCTGGGACTGGAGCTCGTCGCTGAGCATGTTGCTGGCGTAGAGGGCGTCCACCCGGTCCACCCCGGCGTCGGCCATGGCCAGGCGCACCACCCGGGCGGCCAACTCCCGCAGGCCCTCCTGGGCCCTCTTCTGGACGGCCACCTGGCCGATCCCTACGATGCTCACATCACGGAGGCGAACGGACATCACCTTGCAGGAAAAGCGAACTTGGTGGAAAAGTGATCTGGCTGGAAAGTGGCGAATTGGGTGGGCGAAAGGGCCGAGGCGTCATCAGCGTTCTGCTGCTGGGCCCGGCAGTGGGGGAAGTCGCTGCTGTGGCCAGCATATCATAAAGCCGGGGCAAGTCCAAACCGACCTGGCTTTTTCTGGCCTCCTCTCGGTCCGTCTCGATGGATGGCGTCTTCGGCCCGGGCGCAGGGGAAGCGGTTGGAACCGTCCCGCGCTGAGGCCCTTCCGAGCCTTCGCCCCGGTCTGGACAAGCCTGGTCAGTTGCAGTATCATCGGATGCAGTATCGACCAGGCCAGTGGACAGCAAGCTCCGCTGCTTCCCCCGCCCACCCTTTTTCGGCTGCACCCCAGGTCTCCTGCCCTGCATTGCCGCTCTGCACCTGCATTCTTGCTCTACACCTGCATTCTGGCTCTACAAAGGAGCGCCATGAAACGCATTTCGCACCTTGCTCGGAACCCCATCCGGTTCGTCCTGTTCGTCCTGGCCCTGGCTGCTCTGACCGGCCTGGCGGGGGCCTGCTCCTCGGACGGACCGACCACCCCACCCACGCCGGAGTCGCCTGCTCCGGCCGTCACCGCGAAAGGAGATGTCACCGTGGCGCCCACACGGGAACCCACCTCGGAATCCAACCCGGAATCCAATTCCGAAAGGGCGGAGACCCCTGCTGGCACCCCCTCGCCAGCGGCCGCGACCGCCGGGGGCGCGCCGGCCGGGGAGGGCGGCTACGCGGACGTGATCTCGGTGGACGTCAGCGGCCAACCAGGGGCCTACCAGTTCGCGGTGGGCATCAAAAGCCCGGACACCGGCTGCGACCAGTACGCGGACTGGTGGGAGGTGATCACCCCGGACGGACGGTTGCTCTACCGGCGCATCCTGCTGCACAGCCACGTGGGCGAACAGCCCTTCGTCCGCTCCGGTGGGCCGGCGCCCATTCAGCCGGAGACCCAGGTGCTCATCCGGGCCCACATGAACACCAGCGGCTACGGCGGCGCCCTCTTCCAGGGATCGGTCCAGGAAGGCTTCACTCCTGCGCCCGGGGATCCAGAGCTCTTCCCCGAGCTGGCCCAGGAGGAGCCCTTGCCCAGCGGCTGCGCGTTCTAGGAGACGGGATCGCCGTCCATCCCGACCCTGCCTTTCACCCCCACACTTTCGCCTTTTTGAAAGGAGCCATCCATGAGCATCCTGGACAACGAAGAGACCATCCCCCAGCTGCTGGCGCGGCTGCCCCAGGTGGGCCAAGTCACCTGGATCGGCCTGCGCCCTGCCATGCACGCGCCCATCCAGGTGGTGACGGAGGCCCAGGCCCGGCCCGGTGATGGCCTCCTGGGAGACCGCTACCAGGGCCGACCGGAGAGCAAGCGCCAGGTGACCCTGATCCAGGCGGAGCACCTGGCTGCGGTGGCCTCCTACCTGGGCCGCGCGGAGGTGGACCCCAGCCTGACCCGACGCAACATCGTGGTGAAGGGCATCAACCTGCTGGCCCTCAAGGGACGGCGCTTTCGGGTGGGGGAGGTGATCCTGGAGATGACCGGCCTCTGCCATCCCTGCTCCCAGATGGAGGAGAACCTGGGGCCCGGCGGCTACAACGCCATGCGCGGACACGGCGGCATCACGGCCCGGGTGATCCAGGGAGGAACCATCCGGGTGGGGGACCCGGTGGCCCTGGTGCGGGAGGAGGCCGAGGCTGCCAGGGGCGTGTCCCAGTGATGACCCTGGCCGAGGTCCGTCCATGACCACCTTCTCGGAGCACTTGGCCCAGGAGCCGGCAGCGCCCCAGGCTCTGGAGCCCCAGCAGCCGCTGATTCAAGTGGGCTGGGTCATCCCCGCGGATGTCCAGGACCTGGCCCTGCTGGACGCCTACCAGGAGGCCCTGGAACGGGTGCGGAGCCTCCTGGCTGGCCTCTTTCCCCAGTTTCGGTGGGAGATGCCCCTGGTGCGCCGTCACCGCTACCCGCCCCACGGCCCACTGGATCCCCTGGAGTTGTTGGAGTTGGGCCTGCAGGAGAAGATCCACTTCCGCTGGGACTTCAGCCTGGTGGTGGCGCCCAACGATCTCCGTCCCCGGCAGCGCATCTCCACCCTGGGGGTGCCCTCCTCGGCCCTGGAGGTGGCGGTCATGTCCAGCGCGCTGCTGGGGCCCACCGGGGAGATCCCGGAGCGGCTGGCCGGGCTGGCCCTCCACATGCTGGGGCACCTCTGGGGCCTGGGCCACGACGAGCATGGGCCCATGCGCCCGCCCGAGGCGCCGGAGTCCCTGGCCTGCGTTCCCTTCACCGAGGGGCAGCAGATCGCGGTGCTGGCCCGGCTGGAGGAGGTGGCGGACGCCCGGCTGGAGGAGGAACAGGTCCGCTGGAGCTGGCTTTCCTTCCACTGGCGCACCTTCTGGACCGATCCCCAGGGCATCTGGATGGACATCTGGGACTATGCTCCCTGGCGTCTGCCCCTGCGCATGGGCCGCATGACCGCGGCCACCGCGGTCTCCATCTTCTTTCTGCTCCTGGGCGCGGAGTCCTGGGAGGTGGGCACCCACCTCTCGGCGCCGGTGCTGCTCCTGGGGGCGCTGATCACCATGGTGGGGGCTACGGCCTTCGTCTTCGCCGGGCAGAACCTGGGGCAGATCTCCCGGGAGGTGGGCTGGCGGGAGCAGCTGGTCCGCAGCCGCATGGTCATCTTCGGCACCCTGCTCATGGGGATCGTCTTTCTCTGGCTTACCCTCTTCGTCACCACCTTCCTCATCGCCCTGCTCTTCCCGGTGCAGACGGTGAGCGGCTGGGCTGGCGTCCCTTTGCAGGGCATCGCGTTGATGCGCCACGCGGCCTTCATGGCCACGGTGGGGGTGCTGGCTGGGGCCCTGGGTGGAAATTTGGAGGAAGAAGAGGAGATCAAGGCGGATCTGCTCTACGACGAGGAGACGTAGGGG
>CAYQEB010000104.1:8632-11382 GCA_964416395.1 uncultured Caldilineaceae bacterium
CTGACCGGGTTGCATCCCGGGTGAGAACGGTTTACAATCAGCGCCAAGCGCCCCAGCTTCCGGACCCAGAGACACCATTCCCATTCTCAACCCTGCATTTTCAACGCCGGTGCGGTTTCGTCACGGGCACATTTTCTTCACGGGGGAGGCCATGAGCGAAGAACGGAAACAGTGCGCAGCCATCACCAAGGCGGGGACTCGCTGCAAGAACAAGGCCCTGCCCGGTTCGGACTACTGCCGGGTGCATCAGCACCTGGCCCAGGCTGAAGGAGGGGCATCAGCGGCCCCCAGGTCAAAGCGCCAGCGATCCTCCCGGGCCTCCAAGGGTGGGGGCCAGAGCAAAGCGCCCGGCGGGTCCGGGGCCCCGCAGCCCACCCCGGCCCAGAAAGAGGAGTTCGACCAGCTTCTGGCCGAGCTGAACCGCCTGGCCGAGGAGCTGCGCCGCCTCCAGCCCGACTACTCGCCCCCGCCCTTCAGCCCCCAGGCCTTCCTCTCCCTGTTGAAGGAGAACATCGGCCGCTTCACCCCCAGCGTCCAGATGGACATCCTCCAGGAACTGCAGCGTAACCTCCAGGGAGCTTCGCCCAAGGACCTCATTGACCCGGACACCTGGAAGGGGCTCTGGGTGATCATGAACTGCATGGTCCAGGCGGAGACCAGCTCCATGCGGGAGAAGCTGGTGAAGCGGCTGGAGTCCCTGCCCGGCACGGCCCTGATCCTGGACCTGGGGCGCAACCTCCAGGGCACGTCCCCCAAGGAGTTCCTGGAGCCGGACACCTGGAAAGGGATGTGGTACATCCTGAACCACACGGCCCAGCTTCAGCTCCAGGAGATGCGGCGCAAGCTCATGGGGGATGGGGAGGACGAGGAGGCGTGATGGAGGAGCTCCTGGCCGGCTACCCGGTGGTGATCCAGTTGCCCGTGGCCTGGGGGGACATGGACGCCATGCAGCACGTGAACAACACGGTCTACTTCCGCTACTTCGAGAGCGGACGCATCGCCTACTTCGAACGGCTGGAGCTCATGGCCCAGATGAAGGAGACAGGCGTCGGCCCCATCCTGGGCAGCGCCTCCTGCCGCTTCAAATTCCCCCTCACCTACCCGGACACCATCTCCGTGGGCGTGCGGGTCACGGAGATGGGCCAGGATCGCTTCACCATGGCCTTCCGGGTGGTGAGCCACCGTCACCAGCGGGTGGCCGCGGAAGGGGATGGGCTCATCGTGGTCTACGACTACCGGGCCGGCCGCAAAGCCCCCATTCCCCAGGAGGTGCGGGCCCGGATCCAGGCGCTGGAGGGGGAGGCGTGAACGGCTGACCGGATGGGGGGATGGCCCTTCAGCATCCAATCGCCGAACCGCCGAACACCGAACCGCCTAATCCCCACTTTTCTTCCCCCAGAGATACACCACGGCCAGCCGCTGCACCCCCTTCCCCGCCTCCACCAGCGGGCGCAGATGGGCCACGAAAGCTGCTTGCTCCCAGGAGGAGAGTGCCTGGTCCATGGCCTCCTGCAGGGTGGGGGCCCGGGGATTGGGCGCGGTCTGCCGGTAGACGTTCCAGTCCATCCCCTGGGCTAAGGGCTGCACATCCACCCGCAGCTCCAGATGCACCTCCTGGAAACCGGCTTCCTGGGCCCACTTCAGCAGATCCCACTCGTCGAAATCCAACATGGGGTTCCCCTCCGGTGGCTGCCGTCGTCGATAGACGGCTTTGACCTTTCGGGCTAGTTTCGCCACCGGCGCCACCGAATAGGGACCGAAACGGGGCTCGTCCTCGTCTTGCGCCTGAAAGTGGCGATGCACCGGCTCGAACAGGGAAATCCGCCCGCCGGGCCGTAGCACCCGGTGAAATTCCCGAAAGGCCTGGGCCTTCTCCGGCACGTAGATGAGCACCGAGCGGGTGGTCACCACATCCACCGAGGCATCGGACAGAGGGGCAAGCTCCTGAGCGGAGGCTTCCAGGAAACGACAGCGAGCCAGGAGCCCTGCTTCCCGGGCCAACGCCTGGGCCTGGGCCAGCAGATCCGGAGAGATGTCGCAGAAGATCACCCGGCCCGTCTCGGTGCGGCCCAGGGCGCCGAAACCGATGAGCCCATCTCCGCAGCCCACATCCAGGAGGGTCTCCCCCTCCCCCAGCTCCGCCCGATCCAGGACCTTCTCTCGGATGGGCGCCAAGGTCTCCAGGATGCGTTGAAGCTGTTCCGGGTTGTCCCCAGCTCGGCGGCGGCTCAACCACTCGCTCCAGATGTCCTCGCGCGGTTTGCGGGATCGCTCCATGCTTTCCCCCTGTCTTCGCTGCTCCTGTTCCCTTACCCTCGTTGTCCGAAGAACTCCAGGAAGGTCAGGATGTCCTGGGCCATGGCGGCCAGGAGCCGGGCGCCCTTCTCGGGGGTGGCCAGGGTGGGGTCCCCGTTGACGCCGCTCTTCGTGGTCATCTTCCCAGCCAGGGCGATCTTGCGCACTCCGCCAGGCCCGTAGCTCCCTGGCGCCGGGGGCAGGATCTCCTTCACTGCCCGCTCCATGTGCACCAACTCCGGACGGATGGCCAGCATGCAGGAGGTCTCCATCTCGTCCGCGTGGCCGCCGGACTCCTGCTCTGCCAGGGCCTCCTCCACCTCTCGACCCAATCCCAGGATGTTCGTCACCGCCACCTGGACGCCCAGCTCGTTGTGCAGGTCCCGGGCCAGGATGAGCAGGGGCGCATGGGTGGAAACGCCCCCGTCCAGGATGAGGAACCGGTCCAGGCCGTG
>CAYQEB010000104.1:11482-15160 GCA_964416395.1 uncultured Caldilineaceae bacterium
GGGCTTCCTCCCAGGTGAGTTCGGCCAGACGCTTTCCTTTCATGGGCTCCTCCTGGAGACAGGCCGTCGCTCCTGCCCTTTCCCGGCGCAGGGGATCGACGACGCAAGGCGTGATACCGATTCGTTCCGCCGCCCATTGTAGCCCATCTGGGGGTGGACGTGAAGGCGTGGACAGGGAAAACAGGGAAAAAGAGAAAACGGGGAAGACAGCGGGGTGAGGGGGATGGAGCGGATTTCCTGGCGACGGCGCGCTGGGGACACACCGTCGCCAGGTGGCCTGCTCTGTGGATAAGGCTCTCTCAGTGGATGACGACTTCGACGGAGGTGACAGAGCCCTGGAGGGTGATGGTGACCGTCGCCTCGTCGCCCGCCTTCTCGAAGTACAGCACCGCGGTGACGCCCGGCACGTGGGTGCTGCCCGAGGGCTGGAACGCCCAACCTCGTGGGGGCATCTGGGCCTGGTAGAAGGCCACCACCGTGTCCAGGGGGCTGGGGGATGTGTAGATGATGGAGAAGTCGTCTTCGCCGCCGCCTGTCTGGAGGCCCACCGCGTCGGCCATGACGGGGATGTCGTCCCGACCGGCGGTGGGCCCTGCGGGTTGGGCCGGCTGGGACGGGGCTTCCGTAGGTGATGCGGCGGGCGTGGAGGGGGGCGGAGGCGGCGGGGCCTGTGCGGCCCCCGTGACGGCAACCGTCACCAGCCGTTTCAGGCCCAGGTCCACGATGGAGACGCTGGCCTGGGCCAGGGAGCGCACGAAATGCACCGCCGCGCCGGGTGTGCCCGCCGAGGACTCGCTGCCCAGGTGCTCCCACCCCAGGCGGGGCATCTCGTCCGAGTAGAACTGGACAATGTCATCCACCGTCCCCGCCGAGCTGTAGGTGATGATGCGCTGGTCGCCCTGGGCGGCTCGGGTCACCTCGGCGGCGTCGGGCATGAGGGGGATGTCGGGCCCAGTGTCAGATCCGGTGTCGGATCCGGTGTCAACGCTGGCGGGTGGCTGGGCCTGGGGGGTGTCCGTGGGTGGCGGGGGCAGTGGAGTGGGCGTGGGTGGCAGGGGCGTGTCCGTGGGCGAGGGCGCCGCCGCCACTGCCTCGCTGACATCGGCCTGGCTGGCCTTCTGGGGGCTGATGGCCACGTTCACCTGGATGCTCGCGCCCGCGCTGGTGAGGGACACGGCCGCTTCCTCGTTCTCTTTGGTGAAGGCCAGCACCCGGCTGACGTCGCCCACCTGGGTGGAGATATCGGCGTGGTAGGTCCAGCCCAGGGCGGGCATCTGGGCCTGGTAGAAGGTGGCTGCGGCGTCGATGTCGCTGCCAGAGGTGTAGAGCACGGAGTAGCCCTCCGGGGTGGAGGTCACGCTCAGCCCCGCGGCGTCCTCCAGCAGGGGGACGTCCCCGCGCACCTGGGGCGCGGGCTGAGCCTGGGAGGCGGAGGCCTCCGTGGAGTTGGCCGATGAGGGGGGCTGGTTTCCTGGAGCTTGGGCCGGCGAATCCGTCGCCTTGCCGCCACATCCGGCCACGAGGACGATCACCGACAACAGGAGCAATGTGTAGAGAAGGTTTCGCATGAGGGGGTTCCTCCTTCCAGGGATGAAAATCGTGGATCGACGGCGTGCTGGTTCAGGGGTGCACTGGTTCGATGGTGTATTGGTTCGATGGTGATTGGTTCGATGGTGTGCTGGTTCAATCCTTCTCGCCGGGCTGTGCGGAAGAGGACCCCGTCCATTGCTCCAGAAAACGTGTGAGCTCACACAGGTCCTTGAACCCGTACCGCTCCGTGGTCCAGGCGTCTTCCAGGCTGGCGCGCCAGACGGGCGGGCCGTTCGGGTAGGGCCCTGCTTCTTCCCAGAGGGTGAGCAGGAAGCTGTGCCTGCGCAAAAGGCGTTTCTCGGTCATGGCTTTCCATTTGACGTGGGGTGTGCTACGCTGTCTGGACCAGTCTATGTCTGGACCAGTCTACACAGTGACCATTTGTAGAGCGTTTATTCGCACAGGACGTTTCGGACGGCATGCTTGCACGGCTCGAGATTCGGTTGTTTGGCGGGGTGCGGATCCGGCGGGACGGGGCCCTGCTCGGCGGGTTCATCTCCGCGAAGGCGCCAGCGCTCCTGGCCTACCTGGTCTCCAATCCAGGCCCACATGGGCGGGAGGCCCTGGCTGGCCTCCTGTGGGGTGAGATGCCCGAGGCCGACGCCCGGAACAACCTGCGCCAGACGCTGAGCAACCTGCGCAAAAAGGTGGGGGACCACCTCCTCATCACCCGGACCCATGTGGCGTTCAACTTCACCGAGCCCTATTGGCTGGATGTGGAGCAGTTCGAGGCGTGGACGAAACAGGGCCAGGATGCGGACGCTCTGCAGGAGGCCGTCTCCCTCTACCGGGGCGACTTCCTCGCTGGCCTCTCCCCGCGCCACGCGCCCGCCTTCGAGGAGTGGATGCTGGCCCAGCGGGCTCGCTACCGGGAGCTGGCCCTCTGGGCGCTCCAGCGTCTTCTCGACGAACACCTGCGTAGACGAGAGCTGGGGCAGGCCATGGACACGGCCACCCGGCTGCTGGCGCTGGATCCCTGGCGGGAGGAGGCCCACCGTCAGCTGATGCGGGCGCTGGTCTACAGCGGACAACGGACCGCGGCCCTGGCCCAGTTCGAGAAGTGCCGGCGCGTCCTGTACGAGGAGCTGGGCGTGGCGCCCTCCGTGGAGACGGCGCGCCTCTACGAGCGGATCCGCGCCTTGGGGGACGCCTCGAGCAGCAACCTCCCCTCGGCCTCCACCCCCTTCTTCGGCCGGGAGCGGGAGCTGGCCCGGATTCGCTCCTGGACCACCGCGCAGGAGACCCGCTTGCTGACCATCGTCGGTCCCGGTGGGGTGGGGAAGTCCCGGCTGGCCCTCACAGCCGCCCGGATCCATGCCTCCGACTTCCTGGAAGGCGCCTGGCTGGTCCCCCTGATCTCCACCGACCAGGAAGCCAGCCTGGCCCGTGCGGTGGCCGTCGCGCTGGGGCTTCAGCTGGGCAGCGGCCCGGACGTGGAGGCGCAGTTGCTCCATTTTCTGCAGGAAAGGGAGATGCTGTTGGTGCTGGACAACATGGAGCACCTCCTGAGCGCGGAAAATCTCACCTGGCTGACTGCTCTGCTCGCCCGCTCCCCCGCCGTGAAGCTGCTGGCCACCTCCCGGGAGCGGCTGAACCTGCACGCGGAGACGGTGCTGGAGCTGGGGGGACTGCCGTTCGCGTTTCAAGGCGCGGAGAATCAAAGCGCGGAGCAGGGTGCAGGCCAGGGGGATCAGGCGGGGTATGGAGGAAAATCGCGCCCCGGGCCGCCCCTCTCCCGCGGGCAGGCGCCGCCCCCAGCGGCCCAGCTTTTCCTGGCCCGGGCCCGCCAGGTGCGGCCTGATTTCGACGGCATTGGGCAGGAAGCAGCAGTGGAGCGACTCTGTCAGCTGGTGGATGGCCTGCCCCTGGCCATCGAGCTGGCGGCCTCGTGGATGCGGGCCATGGCGCTAGAGGATATCCTCGCGGAGGTGGAGCGGGGGCTGGATTTCCTGCGCGCGACCTGGCAGGACCTGCCTGAACGTCATCGGAGCCTGCAGGCCGTGTTCGAGCATTCCTGGCGCATGTTAGCGCCCGAGGAGCAGGATATCTACGCCCGCCTGGGGGTCTTCGGCGGCGGTTTCTCGGCCC
>CAYQEB010000105.1:0-1237 GCA_964416395.1 uncultured Caldilineaceae bacterium
AACTTTCACACTTTGTCGAACGAGTATTTCTGGAGGAAGAGCACATGCGAGCAAAATTCTACCGTTTCACCGTCCTGGCGCTCATCCTGGCCCTGACTCTGGGCACAGGTGTGGGCCAGGCCAGCCCCCAAACCCAGGAACAGGCGCCCCCCCCCATCCTGTTGCGGGTGGGCACCCTGGTTCCTGAGCTCAACGTTTTCCCGTCCTTGCCCGAGGGCCTGACCCTCCCCGGCTACGCCCCGGACCAGCTGGGCTACTACATCGTCCAGTTCCAGGGACCGGTGCAGCAGGCCTGGAAGGAGCAGGTGACGGCCACCGGCGCGGAGCTCCTGGAGTACCTGCCGGACTTCGCCTTCAAGGTGCGGATGACCCCGGCCCAGGCCAACCAGGTCCAGAACCTGAGCGCGGTCAAGTGGGTGGGCATCTTCCAGCCCGGCTACAAGCTGAGCCCCACCCTGAAACGGGATGGCGTGCGCCTCTACACCGTGCGCATCGAGCGGGGTGTGGATCCGAACCCGGTGGTTGACGCCATCGCACAGCGGGTCTCCTTGCTGGTGGACGGCACGGGCCGCAAGCTCGTCATCGCCGCCAACGAGGCCCAGCTCCAGGCCGTGGCCCAGGTGCTGGACGTGGCCTGGATCGAGAACTTCGTCCTGCCCCAGAAGCACAACGAGTACGGCGGCGGCGTGATCATGGGGGCCAACACGGCCCGGGCCAACGGCTACGACGGCTCCACCCAGATCGTGGCTGTGGCGGACACCGGCCTGGGTGATGGCACCCCCCAAGGGGCCCATCCGGACATCCCGGCCAGCCGCATCGTGGCCATCCACAACTGGCCTGGCCAGCCCGACTCCTGTTTCGCCAGCATCGACGATGACGGCCCCCGGGACGTGGACAGCGGCCATGGCACCCACGTCTCCGTCTCCGTCCTGGGTGACGGCGACGCCAACGGCATCGGCCTGGGCGTGGCCCCCGCGGCCAAACTGGTCTTCCAGGCCACGGAGAACTGGGCCACCACCTCGTTCTTCTGCAAGATCTTCGCCGGCGCGGACGACGGCTACTACCTGACCGGCCTGCCCGACGATCTGAACGACCTCTTCCAGCAGGCCTACGACGACGGCGCCCGCATCCACTCCAACTCCTGGGGTGCGGCGGTGGACGGCGAGTACAACTCCAACAGCGCCGAGGCGGACCAGTTCATCTGGAACAACCCGGACATGACCATCACCTTCTCCGC
>CAYQEB010000105.1:1337-5428 GCA_964416395.1 uncultured Caldilineaceae bacterium
CGCTGGGGCTTCACCACGGAGCCGCTGAACAGCGACGTCACCGCCGGCAACCCGGAGCAGATGGCCCCCTTCTCCAGCCGCGGCCCCACGGACGACGGCCGCATCAAGCCTGACGTGGTGGCCCCAGGCACCTGGATCCTCTCCGGCTACTCGGACCTCTACCAGGAGGGCTACGACGGGGATCCGGTGAACCCCAAGAACAACTCCTACCAGTGGGATGGCTGGGGCATGCCCTTCAACAAGTACTACAAGTACATGGGCGGCACCTCCATGTCCAACCCCCTGGCGGCCGGCGGCGCCGCGGTGATCCGGGACTTCTACCAGAAGGCCTACAGCCATGCCGCCAGTGCGGCCCTGGTCAAGGCCACCATGATCAACTCCGCGGTGGACCTGCTGGACGAGAACAACGACGGCGTGAACGACAACGCCTACCCCATCCCCAACGTGCATGAGGGCTGGGGCCGGGTGAACCTGGCCAACGCCACGGACGGCAGCCATGTCTACGTGGACGATGCCACCGGCCTGAACACCGGCGACACCAGCAGCTTCCAGTACAGCGTGGCCAGCGGCGGCAGCCCCTTCAAGGTCACTCTGGTCTGGAGCGACTACCCCTCCACGGAGAGCGCCTCCAAGAACCTGGTCAACGACCTGGATCTGGTGGTCACCTCGCCCAGCGGCACGGTCTACAAAGGCAACAACTTCAGCGGTGGCTGGTCCGTGACCGGCGGCAACGAGGACCGCACCAACAACGTGGAGAACGTCTACGTCCAGTCCGCGGAGGCGGGCGCCTGGACAGTGGAGATCAGCGGCTTCAACGTGCCCAACGGGCCGCAGCCCTTCGCCCTGGTGGTGGATGGCGACTTCGGCACTGCGCCGCCCCCCACACCCACGGACACGCCAGCGCCCACCGCGACGCCCACCAACACACCGGCGCCGCCCACGGCCACACCCACGGACACGCCGGCCCCCACCGCGACGCCCACCAACACGCCGGCACCGCCTACGGCCACACCCACCAACACCCCTGGGCCCACCGCGACGCCCACCAACACGCCGGCGCCACCCACGGCCACGCCCACGGACACGCCAGCGCCGCCTACGGCCACGCCTACAAACACACCCGCGCCACCCACAGCCACACCCACGGACACGCCAGCGCCGCCCACGGCCACACCCACCAACACCCCCGTGCCGCCTACGCCGACCCCCACCCCTGGGGCCAGCAGCATGCACGTGGGTGATCTGGACGGGGCGAGCATCAACCTCACCTGGTTCTGGAGCGCAGAGGTGACCATCACGGTCCACGATGCGGCCGAGAACCCGGTGGCCAACGCCACGGTGGACGGCAGCTGGAGCGCCGGCTTCGGGGGCGCCACCTCCTGCACCACGGACAGCAACGGTCAGTGCACGGTGACGCGAGACATTATCTTCAACCGGGTCAAGAAGGTGACCTTCACGGTGGACAATGTCTCCCACGCCAGCCTGACCTACCAGCCCGTGGACAACCACGATCCAGACGGCGACAGCGACGGCACCTCCATCACCGTGCCGCGCTGATCCACCGTTCCGCAGGGCGAGCTCCCTGGGGCCTGGGATGCACCCATCCTGGGCCCCAGGGCTCCCCACCGGATGCAGGCGAAACCCGCCGACCACTCCGGACCGAAACTTCAGAGCAAACCAGACCAAGGCCAACCTATGGACAAGCGCAACATCCAGGACTTCTATCCCCTATCCCCCATGCAGCAGGGCATGTTCTTCCACAGCCTGCTGGCGCCGGAATCCGGCGTCTATGTGGAGCTGTTCCAGTGCACCCTGCGAGGAACCCTGGACCTGGACGCCTTCCGCCAGGCCTGGCAACGGGCGGTCCAACGCCACCCCATCCTGCGCACCGGCTTCACCGGGGAAGGGCTGAAGGAGCCCATCCAGGTGGTGCACCGCCAGGTGGAGACGCCCCTGCGCCTGCTGGACCTGCGGGGACTCTCCCCGGAAGAGCAGACGCGACGCCTGGAGGCCCTGGTCGCCGAAGAGCGCCAGCGGGGATTCCAACTGGCCAAGCCGCCCCTCATGCGCCTCACCCTGGCCCGCACCGGCGACGACACCCACCGCTTCATCTGGACTCATCACCACATTCTTCTGGACGGCTGGTCGTCGCCCATCCTCATGCAGGAGGTCTTCGCCTGGTACGAGGCCCTCTCCCAAGGCCGAACGCCCAACCTGCCCCCGGCCTACCCCTACCGGGACTACATCGTCTGGCTGCGCCGCCAGGACATGGGCCAGGCCGAACGCTTCTGGCGGGAGACCCTGGCCGGCTTCCAGGCCCCCACCCCCCTCATCGTGGACCGGCCGGCAGACCCGGAGGAGCCCGAGCGCTACGAAGAGGTGGACCGGGTCCTCTCCCGGGAGCTCACCCAGGAGCTGCAGGCTCTGAGCCGCAGCCAGGGCGTGACCCTGAGCACCCTGATCCACGGGGCCTGGGCTCTGCTCCTCAGCCGCTACAGCGGTGAGGAGGACGTGCTCTTCGGCGCCACCGTCTCCGGCCGCCCCCCGGACCTGCCCGGCGCGGAGTTCATGATCGGCCTCTTCATCAACACCCTGCCTGTTCGGGCCCAGATCCAGCCGGATCTGCCCGTGGGCGACTGGTTGCGCCGCCTCCAGGATCACCTGGTGGAGCTGCGCCAGTACGAGTACAGCCCCCTGGTGCGCATCCACGGCTGGAGCGATGTGCCGCGGCAGCAACCCCTCTTCGAGAGCATCCTGGTCTTCGAGAACTACCCCACCGCCAGCACCCTCGAGGAGACGGGCGCCCAGGGCAGCTTGACCATCCAGGACGTGGCCTCCATCGAGCAGACCAACTACCCCCTGAACCTCATCGCCGGCGCGGACGAGGAGCTGCTGCTCAAGATCCTCTACGATTGCCGCCGCTTCCAGCCCGAGACCATCCAGCGCATGTTGGGGCATCTGGAGCAGCTCCTGGCCGGCATGGCCCGGGATCCCCGACGCCCAGTGCGGGACCTCCATCTCCTCACCCCAGAGGAGGCGCGGCAGATCCTGGGGGCCTGGAACGAGACGGCCGCGGACTACCCCCTGGAGACGCCCGTCCACCAGCTCATCCAGGAGCAGGCGGCCCGCACCCCCGAGGCCCCGGCCCTCTGGCACGAAGGACGCAGCCTCTCCTACGCGGAGATGGAGGCCCAGGCCAACCAGCTGGCCCACTTCCTGGTCAAGCGAGGCGTGGGGCCAGAGACACCGGTGGGCATCGCCCTGGAGCGCTCGCCGGAGATGGTGGTGGCTATCCTGGGGGTGCTCAAAGCCGGGGGCGCCTACCTCCCCCTGGACCCTGGCTACCCTGCCGCCCGTCTCCAGTTCATGCTGGAGGAGACCCAGGCCCCGGTCCTCCTCACCCAGGAGAGCCTGGCCGAACAGCTCCCAATCGCCGATCTCCAGTCTCCAGTCTCCGTCATCCGCCTGGACGCGGACTGGACCACCATCGCCCAGGAGCCCACCACCCCTCCAGCGGTCCCGGTGAGGCCGGACAACCTGGCCTACATCATCTACACCTCGGGTTCCACTGGCCGGCCCAAGGGCGTGCTCCTGGAACATGGAGGGCTGACCAACCTGGTCTGCAACTACGCCCTGGGGCTGCGCCTGCCGGCGGGGAAACGAGTGTTGCAGTTCTTCTCCCTGAGCTTCGACGGCTCGGTGGGAGAGATCTTCCCCACCCTGATCCAGGGGGCGACCCTCTACCTGCCCACCCGAGAGACCCTGCTCTCCATGGCGGATCTGAAACGCTACCTGGAGGAGCACGCCATCAGCCACCTGACCCTCACCCCCTCCCTCCTGGCCATCCTGCCCGAGGGGGAGTACCCGGCCCTGGATACAGTGGTGGTGGGCGGGGAGGCCTGCCCCACCGAGGTGGGCCGCCGCTGGCTCAAGGGGAAGCGACTCTTCATCAACGCCTACGGGCCCACGGAGGCCACCATGGCCGCCACCTGGCACGTGGTCCAGGAGCCGCCGACCACGCCGGGGATCCTGCCCATCGGCCGCCCCCTGAACAACGTGCAGCTCTACGTCCTGGACCGCTACGGCCATCC
>CAYQEB010000105.1:5528-11418 GCA_964416395.1 uncultured Caldilineaceae bacterium
CGGAGAATCGGGAAACACAGACGGAGGGCGGCGGACGGAAGACGGAAGCCGAAGGCAGCGAAATCCTCCTCGCGCCTCGCACTGCACGGCTCACGGATGAGGCGACCGAGGCCGGCCCGGGGGCCGATCTCCTTCCTTCCTCCTCCCTCGCCCCCCACCTACGCGCCTTCCTGGCCGAGCGCCTGCCCGACTACATGATCCCCTCTCGCTTCATCCCCGTGGAGGCCCTCCCCCGGATGCCCAGCGGGAAGGTGGACCGCAAGGCCCTGCCCCGCCCAGAGAGCCTGGGCGCCCAGGACGGGCGAGAGGTGGCGCCCCCTCGGGACGTCATCGAAGCGGAGCTGGTGCGCATCTGGGAGGAGATCTTGGGGGTGCAGCCCATCGGCGTGGAGGACAACTTCTTCGATCTGGGCGGTCACTCCCTCCTGGCCGTGCGGGTCATCGCCCAGATCCAGAAACAGTTCGGCGAGGCCTTGCGTCTGGTGGACCTGCTCCAGGGCGGCACCGTGGCCCACCTGGCCCAGATCCTGCGCCGTCACCTGGCCGGGGAGGTGGCATCCGCCACCCTGGTCCCCCTCCAGGAGCAGGGAACCAAGCCGCCCCTCTACTTCGTTCACCCCTCTGGGGGCAGTGTCCACTGGTACGCGACCCTGGCCCGGCTCCTGGACCCGGAGCGCCCTTTCTTCGGCATCCAGGCCAAGGGGCTGGACGGCCAGGAAGAGCTCCACACCAGCATCCCCGAGATGGCGGCGCACTACGTGGAGGCCATCCTGGAGGCCCAGCCCCAGGGCCCCTACCTCCTGGGAAGCTGGTCCCTGGGGGTGATCATCGTCTACGAGATGGCCCAACAGCTGGTGCAGCAGGGCAAGTCGGTCCCCTTCCTGGCCATCCTGGACCAGGGGCCCACCATCCCCTACCCGGAGCCGGAGGACCTGGCCGCCTACCTGATCCACGTCTTCGGCAAGCACGTGCCGGTGACCCTGGAGGAGCTGCGGGCCCTGCCCGAGGAGGAGCAGGTGCCCCTGCTCTACCAGCGAGCCCGGGCGGTGAACTGGCTCCTGCCTGACGTGACTTTGGAGCAGTTCCGCCACTTCGTGAAGATGCTCAAGGTCCAGGCCGACGCCTGGCGCCGCTACGAACCTCAGCCCTATCCCGGCCGCATCACCCTCTTCCGGGCCCAGGAGCAGCCCCCAGAGTCCCCGCCGGAACGGGACATGGGCTGGGCGGCCCTGGCCCAAGGAGGGGTGGAGGTGGTGGACGTGCCCGGGGATCACCTGGGCATGCTCCAGGAGCCCCATGTGCAGGCCCTGGCCCAGGAGATGCGCCGCTGCCTGGAGCAGCTGACAGCCCCGGCCGGCTCGGCCCCTTAGCTGGCCTGGGAGAGCCCAGGGAAACACCCCGGGGGAGCAACAGACCATGCAGGAAACAGCAAACCACACAGAGACATCAGGGAAAACGAAGACACTGCACCGAAAGGCTATCCATGGACACCTTGCTCGGCATCACGGCTGGCGACTGGCTCAAACTGCTCAGGGAGAACCGCCTGGGGGTGGATCCTCCTTACCTGGGGAAGGCCGCCCTGCTCACGGCCATGAGCCTGGCCAACACCGTCTACCGGCGCAAGGAAGCGCGACGGTTCGGCGACGCCATCCGCAGGGCCCAGGTGAAGGAGCCCCTCTTCATCCTGGGCCACTGGCGCATGGGCACCTCCTTCCTGCACAACCTGCTGATCCAGGACGAGCAGTTCGCCTACCCGAACCTCTTCCAGATCTCCCATCCCCACACGTTTCTACACCAGGAGGAGGCCCTGGCCCCGGCCCTGGCAGAGACAGAGCCCCAGAAGCGCCCCATGGACAACATGAAGGTCACGGCCCAGAGCCCCGGGGAGGACGAGTTCGGCGTGGCCATCCTCAGCCTGCGCTCGCCAGTGCTGGGCTGGAGCTTCCCCCGCAACGAGGCCTTCTACGACCGCTTCTTCACCTTCCAGGAGGCCAGCCCAGAGGAGACCGAGGCCTGGAAGCGAGGGTTGGTCACTTTCCTGAAGAAGCTGACCGTGAAGCACGACCGGCCCCTGGTGCTGAAGTCGCCGCCCCACACGGCCCGGATCCGGCTGCTGCTGGCGCTCTTCCCGGACGCCCGGTTCGTCCACATCTACCGGGATCCCTACACGGTCTTCCAGTCCACCCGGCGCCTCTACCGCACCGCGGTGACCCGCTCCCACCTCCAGCGCCCCCGGGAAGAGGGCCTGGACCTGGCCATCCTGCGCCGCTTCCGCCTGATGTACGACGCCTACTTCGACCAGACCAAGGCCATCCCGCCACACCGGCTGCACCAGGTTCGATTCGAGGATCTGGAACAGGATCCGGTGGGCCAGGTGGCCCAGATCTACGAGGCCTTGGAGCTCCCAGGCTACGCCCGGATGGAGCCTCGGCTGCGAACCTACGTCCAGGGGCTGGCCGGCTATCGCAAGAACCGCCACCCGGAGCTGGAGCCCTCTCTGCGGAGACGCATCGCCCAAGTTCTGGAACGGAATTTCGAGCTGTGGGGGTACGCCACCTAGGCCGGCCCCTCAGGCCAACCCGCAGGTCACACTGAACCGAAAGGACCGCTGGATCGCCCTGCGCCCCTGGCGCACCGGCCCAAGGCAACCCAATGCAACCGCCAACTCGCCTGCTGAACCGAAACTACTTCCTGCTCTGGCAAGGACAGACCGTGAGCCGCCTGGGCTCCCAGGCCTTCAACGTGGCCCTGATCTTCTGGGTGAAGCACGCCACCGAATCGGCCACCCTCCTGGGGCTGATCCTCATGGTCTCCACCCTGCCCGGTGTGGTCCTGGGCCCCCTGGGCGGCGCCATCGCGGACCGCTTCTCCCGGCGCAAGATCATCGTCCTGAGCGACGCGCTCAACGGTCTGGCCATCCTGGCCCTGACCGGCCTGCTCTTCACCATGCCCGACGCCACCAACCTGATCCTGGCTGGCCTCTTTGTGGTCTCCCTGATCAACTCGGTCATCCGCTCCTTCTTCGAGCCAGCCATCGTGGCCGCCATCCCGGATCTGGTGCCCAAGACCCAGGTGAACCGGGCCAACTCCCTGGGGCAGACCACCCAGCAGCTCACCCTCTTCCTGGGCCAGGGTCTGGGCGGCACCTTCTACCGGCTCTTCGGCGCTCCGGTCCTCTTCCTTTTCGACGGGATCAGCTACCTCTTCTCCGCCCTGAGCGAGAGCTTCATCCAGATCCCCCAGGAGATCCCGGAGCGGGCCCCCAGCTGGCGGGGCCTCTTCCGCCAGTTCTGGGAGGACATCGTGGAGGGCTTCCGCTACGTCTGGCGGCGCAAGGGCATGCGGGAGCTGGTCTTCGTCTCCGCGCTGATGAACTTCTTCCAGGTGCCGGTGATCGTCCTCCTGCCCTTCTACGTGGAGGAGCATCTGCAGAGCCCGCCGGACTGGTACGGCTTCATCCTGGCCGCCTACGGGCTGGGCTCCATGGTGGGGTACGTCCTGGCCGGAGCGCTCAACCTGACCGCCCGCCGCCGAGCTCATTTCATGATGCTCTTCCTGGCCCTGGAAGCCCTGGGCATCGCCGCCCTGGGTCTGGCCCAGCTCCCCTGGCAGGCCCTGGCCCTGGCCTTCTTCGGGGGGATCATGGGAGGCTTCGTGGTGGTGAACCTGACCACCATCCTGCAGATCACCACGCCCGGCTTCATCCGAGGACGGGTCTTCGGCCTGCTGGGGACCATCGCCGGCGGCCTGACCCCCATCGCCATGGGCCTGAGCGGCATCGTGGCCGACCTGCTGAACCAGAACATCCCCCTCATCTACGTGGGCAGCGGCCTGATCTCCGGAAGCCTGGCCGGGCTCATCGCCCTGAACCGGGACTACCGCCGCTTCCTGGCCTACCAGGCCCCGCCGGAGCAACCGGACGCTTCCGGCCATCCAGCGGAGGGCCAGGAGCCCGGCCTCGAGGAGCCCCAGGGCGCCCGGGAAGGCGCCGAAGCGTCCCAGGCCGACGCCCCCGACGCGCCGGACCCGGAGCTGGAAGAGCCCATCCCGCCGGTGCCCACCGGCCAGTGACCTGCTCGACAACGACCCGCTGTCTTGGAACCCAGGAGCCTTCGCAAACCCGCCATGACCCTGACGCCATCCACCATGACCCACGCCCAGAGCGCCCAGCCCGGAAATCCCTGGCTGGCCTACCACCGGCCTCGGCAGGAGGCCCGGATCCGTCTCTTCTGCTTCCCCTATGCGGGGGGCGGCGCCTCCATCTACCACGCCTGGGCCCAGAGCCTGCCGCCCCAGGTGGAGGTCTGTCCGGTGCAGCTGCCCGGCCGGGAAAACCGCATCCGCGAGGAGCCCTTCCGGCGCATGGAGGCCCTGGTGGAGGCCCTGGCTGCAGGGCTGGCTCCCTTGCTGGACCGGCCCTTCGCCTTCTTCGGCCACAGCATGGGCAGCCTCATCGCCTTCGAGCTGGCCCGGGGCCTGCGCCGCGAAGGGAGGCCCGGTCCGGTGCACCTCTTCGTCTCCGGGCATCGGGCGCCCCAGCTCCCCCCTCAGGACGAGCCCATCCATCCCCTGCCCGACCGGGAGTTCCTGGACAAGGTCTTCCAGCTCAACGGCACCCCAGAGGAGGTGCGAACCAACCCGGAACTCCGGGCCCTCTTCCTGCCCATCCTGCGGGCGGACTTCGAGCTCTGCGAGACCTACCGCTACCGGGCGGAGCCGCCCCTGCCCTGCCCCCTCTCCGCTTTCGGTGGCCTGGGGGACAGCCACGCGCCCCGGGAGGAGCTGCAGGCCTGGCAGGCCCAGAGCCAGGGGCGTTTCGTCCTGCGCATGCTGCCCGGGGATCACTTCTTCCTGACCAGCGCCGGGCCTCTGCTCCTGAAGATCCTGGGGCAGGAGCTCTACGCCATCGCTCGAAAGCAGCCATGAAGCCATCCCTGACCCGCGGAACCGAGTGGCCCATCCGTCGTCGGCCCCCTCGGCTGGAGGCGGACGAGGTGCACGTCTGGCTGGCCCGGCTGGAGGCGTCGCCAGCCCGGGTGGGGCAGTTCCGCGGCCTGCTCTGCGCCGAGGAGCAGGATCGGGCCGAGCGCTTCCGCTTCCCCGAGGATCGCCGCCGCTTCATCCTGGCCCGGGGCATTCTGCGCACCCTGCTGGGCCACTACCTGGGCATCCAGCCCCGGGAGGTCCACTTCCACTACAACGCCTACGGCAAGCCGGCCCTGGCCAGGGAGCCGTCCGGGGGCCCCCGACTGGAGTTCAACCTGGCCCACGCAGGAGGGCAGGCGCTCTACGCCTTCACCTGGGAGCGGGCGGTGGGGGTGGATCTGGAGCCCATCCAGGCCGAGATGAAGTACGAGGACATCGCCCGTCACTTCTTCGCCCTGGAAGAGCGAACCAGCCTGGCGGCCCTCCCCCCAGAGGAGCGGGCCCAGGGATTCTTCAACTGCTGGACCCGGAAGGAGGCCTACCTGAAAGCCCGGGGCGAAGGGCTCTCCATCCCCCTGGAGGACTTCCACGTCTCCCTGGCGCCGGATGCGCCAGCGGCCCTGCTGGGCTTCCGGGAGCGGCCCGAGGAGGCGAGCCGGTGGAGCCTGATGGCCCTGGATCTGGGGCCGGGCCTGGCGGCCGCTCTGGCGGTGGAAGGCCCCCCGCTCCGGGTGCGATCCTGGCGCTGGCCTGTGGAGGAGACCCACCAGGAAACCGAGGCCGGAAAAGAAGCCCGAATATAGCACGAAATTTTGGCCAATTTCCCCTGGATCCTGTGACGAAACGCCCAGAGTTGCGTTCAGATCCGTGGAACAGCTCTCGTTCAATGGCAGCAGGCCCAGCGACCAGGCTCACGGGAGTTTGATCCACCAGAAACCAGCCATCTATCAACGCACTATCGACC
>CAYQEB010000105.1:11518-15133 GCA_964416395.1 uncultured Caldilineaceae bacterium
CATCGTCACACACCAACTTCACGCCGCCAACCGAACACGGCAACAAACCAAAAGGAGGAATCGGCATGTACCTTCCCACCCAACAGATGCGCCCACTTCGCTTGAATCGAGGCCGGGGCTTGGCCCTGAGCCTGGTGGCGATCCTGGGCGTGGTCTGGCTCATGGTCGCTCAATCGCTGACGGGAGGAACAGGCGCCAGCAACGCCTCGATCCAACTGGATCTCAGCCAACTGCCCCTGGCCTTCGTGCCCAATGCCGGCCAGGCGGACCCCACTGTGCGCTTCCAGGCCCACGACATGGGCGGCACCATCTTCTTCACGCCCGAAGAGGTGGTCCTGCGCCTGCCCAGCGCCGGGGACGGCCCCGGGGTGGTGCGCATGCGCTTCGAGGGGGCCAATCCCGCCCCGGCCATCACCGGGGGCGAGCGCCTGCCCGGCACGGTCAACTACTTCCGGGGCGACGACCCGGCCCAGTGGCGCACGGGCCTGCCCACCTACGCGGGTGTAGTCTACCAGGAGCTCTACCCGGGCATCGATCTGCGCTACGACGGGACCAGCGGCCGGCTCAAGGGCACCTACACTGTGGCCCCCGGCGCGGATCCCAGCCAGATCCGCTGGCGCCACGCGGGGGCCAGCCAGGTCCAGGTGAACCCCGCCACCGGGGATCTGGAGATCCAGCTGGCCGGGGCCGCTGACGCCACCCTGGTGGAACGGGCCCCGGTGGCCTGGCAGACCATCCAGGGCCGCCAGGTTCCGGTGGAAGTGGCCTACGGCCTGACGGCCAGCGGCGCGGTCCACTTCGTCCTGGGCAGCTACAACCCGGCCTACGCCCTGACCATCGACCCCACGGTGGAGTACAGCACCTACCTGGGCGGCAGCGGCATGGAGGACGCGGAAGGCATCGCCGTGGACGGGGCCGGGAACGTGGTCGTGGTGGGCACCACCGACTCCGCGGACTTCCCGGTGCAGGACGCGCTGGACGACTCCGTCCACAACGACGACGTCTACGTGGCCAAGATCAACGCCGCGGGGGACGCCCTGCTCTTCAGCACCTTCCTGGGCGGCCACCAGGACGAGGAGGGCAACGGGGTGGCCCTGGACAGCGCGGGGAACATCTACATCGTGGGCAGCACCGACTCCACCAACTTCCCCACCCAGAACCCCTTCCAGGGCGCCAACGGGGGCGTGGACGACGCCTTCGTGGCCAAGCTCAGCCCCTCCGGGGACAGCCTGATCTACAGCACCTACCTGGGCGGTCCCAACGTGGAGGAGGGCAACGGCATCGCCGTGGACAGCGCGGGGAACGCCTACGTGGTGGGGGCCACCGCCTCCAACCCCTTCGTCCTGCTCAACAGCCTGCAGGGCAGCTACGGCGGCGGCGTCCTGGACGGTTTCCTGGTCAAGCTGAACAGCGCCGGTGACGGCGTGGTCTACGGCGCCTTCCTGGGCGGCAACAGCTACGACGCGGCCGAGGACGTGGCCGTGGACGGGGATGGCAACGCCTACGTCTCCGGCGACACCATCTCCACCGACTTCCCCACCACGGCCGGCGCCCTGCAGACCAGCCCCGGTGGGGACATGGACGCCTTCCTGGTGAAGGTGAACAGCGCCGGCGACGCCCTGGTCTACGGCACCTACCTGGGCGGCAGCGGCGAGGACGTGAGCGACGGCCTGGCGGTGAACAGCGCCGGCGAGGCCTACGTGGTGGGGGCCACCAAGTCCAGCGACTTCCCCACCCAGGATCCCTTCCAGGCCAGCCCCGGCGGTGACTACGACGCCTTCGTGAGCAAGGTCAATGCCGGGGGCGACGCCCTGGTCTACAGCACCTACCTGGGCGGCGCTGGCGCGGACAAGGGCTTCGGCATCGCCCTGGGCCCGGACGGCAGCGCCACCATCACCGGGGACACCTTCTCCACCGACTTCCCCACGGCCGGGAGTCTGCAGAACGCCAGCGCCAGCGCGGTGAGCAGCGACGCCTTCGTGGCCCGGCTGAGCCCTGGGGGCGACGCGGCGGTCTACGCCATCCTCCTGGGCGGCAGCGAGTCGGATCACGGCAGCGCGGTGGCGGTGGACAGCGCCGGCAACGCCTACGTGGCCGGGCTGACCGCCTCCAGCGACTTCCCCACCCAGGATCCCATCCAGGGGAGCTTCGGCGGCCAGCTGGACGTCTTCGTGGCCAAGATCAGCCACGACGGCAGCATGCCGCCCACGCCCACCCCAGTCACGCCTACGGCCACGCCCACACCCGGCGGCCCCACCCCCACCCCCACAGTGCCGCCCACGGTCACGCCCCCCAGCTACTCCAGCCTGGCCGCCTCCTACAAGATCGCGTCCAAGCTCAAGGTGCAGGGCGGTGAGCCCTTCGGCTACAGCATCCGCCTGCACAACAGCGGCATCGCAGACACCACCGCGGACGTGAGCGACGCCCTGCCTCCCGAGCTGACCTACATCACCGGCACGGTCACCGGGGGCGGCAGCTACGACGCCAACACCCGCACCCTCACCTGGGACGACGTGCCCGTGCCGGCTGGCGGGGATGTGGAGCTCACCTTCGGGGTGGTGGCCAATCCCACCAACTCCCTGACCCTGGTGAAGAACACCGCGGTGATCACCCCCGCGGGGGACGATCCCTTCGAGCGCACCATGTGGGTCCTGGTGGCGCCCCAGTCGGGCAGCGATGACGTGGAGCTGCCCGTAGTCACGGAGGTGACCATCGAGGACCGGGACGTGCTCACGGACACCTCGGTGACCCTGCACATCTCGGCCACGGACAACGTGGGCGTGACCCAGATGCTCATCACCGAGTGGTATCTGGACTCCTCGCCCCTGCCCAAGTGGGTGAAGATGCAGGACAGCGGCTGGATCCCCTACGAGGAGAACTACTCCTGGACCCTGGCCGAGCAGAGCGGCGTCCACTTCGTGGCCGTCTGGGTGGCGGATGCCGCCTCCAACGTCTCCCTGGCCAGCATGAAGAGCATCGACTTCGCCAGCCTGCTCCTGGACGACACCACGGTGCCTCAGCTGGGGCTGGTGCCCTACCTGGTCTACTACGAAGCTGGGGTGGATGTGACCGCCACCCTCACTCCCTCCTCCGGGGACCCGGATCTGCTGGTCTGGTACCCTGGCTTCAGCGGGCTGCCCAACCAGCGCAGCACCCTGCCGGGCCCGGTGGTGGACCAGGTGAGCTTCACCACGCCGGTCTCTGGCCCGTACCTCTTCCTGGTGCTGGGCTTCACCGAGAGCACCTACGACCTGACCATCGAACCGGCTGGCGGCCCGCGCATGGACAGCCTGGGCGCTACGGCAGCCCAGGTCAGCGGACAGACAGTCCAGGGCGCCACCGCGAACAAGGAGATCAACGTGACCCCGCCGCTGAGCGAGGCCGGGCTGGATCCCCTGGCCGTGGCCGGGCAGCCGGCGCCGCCGACCCAGCCCCAGATGAGCCACAAGATCTTCATCCCGGTGGTCATCCGGTAGCAGGCGGGACGGAAGGAACGACACCGCCGCCACCAGACGGAACCAGCCTGTGACAGAGGCCCGCTTCCCTGTCCCCTCGCCGGGGCGGGGAGGCGGGCCCAGCGCCCGTCCCGGGCCGTGTCAAAGGCAGCAGAGCAGC
>CAYQEB010000106.1:0-13407 GCA_964416395.1 uncultured Caldilineaceae bacterium
AAATAGTCTACCCTATCCCTGAGGAAAAGATATCCGAATTATCTGTCAATTTCATTAAAATTTCGGGGTGGAACTTCCGCCAGAAGGCCTGCAATTCCCACGCGGCTGCTATATTTTAAACGCCAAAACCCGGAGAATGTTCCAGGTATTTCCCCTGACTTCTCCATCCTACACGCCAACCGGATCCCATCCTGTGAGGAGGACTACGCGCACAAGATGGGATCCGGCGATTCAGGCCAGGCGGAATGGACGCCAGGGGCTTCGGGCGGGTCAGCGCCGGGCCATGGGCAGGTAGGTCTGCCAGCTTTGGGAGGAGCCCCCCAGGGGATCCGTCAACTCCAGGAAAGTCGGCGTGTGGCCAGGGAAAACCTGGGCCAGAGCTGGGTTGTCCAGCCGGTTCTGCACCACCTCGGCCAGGACATCCCGGAAGTCGGTGGTGACGGCCAGGTCGCCCCGATCCAGCTTCTCCTCCTCCAGGGTGGGCCAGTCGCCGTAGACCCGACCGCCCCGGAAGCCGCCCCCCACCAGGAACATGCAGCCCCCGTGGCCGTGGTCCGTGCCCCGGCTGCCGTTCTCCGTCACTCGTCGGCCGAACTCGCTCATGGTCACCACGCTGATGCGCCCCATCTCCTCCTGCATGTCCGTGTAGAAGGCGCCCAGGGCCGCGCCCAGCTCTTCCAGCAGACCGGCCATGCGCCCCCCGTCGTACTCCCCCATGGACTCGTGGGTGTCCCAGCCCCCCGCGTCCACGCAGGCCACCTCCAGCCCCACGTCCGCGCGGATGAGCTGGGCCACCTGGCCCAGGGCCAGGCCCAACTCGCTCTCCGGGTAGACGGCCCCGTGCTGGGGCTCGTAGCTCAGGGGATCCGCGTTCTCCAGCAGGGCCATGGCCGCGAAGGTCTGGTCCGCCTGCTGCACCAGCATGGTGTCGGCCCCGGTGTCTGGCGCGTAGAGCTGCTGGAGAGCGGCCTGGACCTGGGCGATCTCGTCCTCCCGGCCCCGAAGGTGGAAATCGGCGATGCTGCGCAGGGCCAGGGCCGGCACCGATCCCCGCAGGCTGGCCTGGAGCATGGTCCCCATGCCCACCGCCCGGAAAGGAGAATCGTTCTGGCTGGCCACGCTCTCCAGGTGCCGGGCCAGCCAGCCGGTCTGGACCTGTTTCTGGCCTGGGGTGCCCCGCTCCATGTAGTCCATGGCGTCGAAGTGGCTGCGGGTGGGATCCGGGCTGCCCACCGCGTGGACGATGGCCAGATCCCCCTCCTGCCAGACCTCCAACAAGGGCGCCAGGCGGGGATGGAGGCCGAACTGGCCGTCCAGGTCCAGGATCGCGCTGTCCGGGACGGCGATGGTGGGGCGCCGGTCGTGGTAGCCAGCCTCGTTGTAAGGGACCACTGCGCTCAGGCTGTCCATGCCGCCCCGCAGGAAGATGCAGATGAGGATGTCCCCAGGGCCGCTCTTCTCTGGGTCGGCGAAGGCCATGCGGGGCATCCAGGCGGGCAGGGAGAGACCGGCCAGGCTCAGGATGCCAGCCCGGCGCAGGAAGGAGCGGCGGGTCAAGGTGGTGGAGAGGGAGTTGCTGAACATGGAAAACCTCCTGGTCAGGGCGAAAGATGGGCCGAGAGGCCAGACGCGACAGAGATGAACGGCGGAAAGGGTCCGGTGGCCCGTGGCCAGGTCACCGGTACTGGAAATAGACCGAGTTCAGGAGCAGCGCCACCAGCTGGGGCAATTTGTACTCCAGGAGCCGCCGGGGAACCGGCTCGTCCTCGGCCAGCTCCAGGTAGCCCAGCAGCACGGCCCGGTCCTCCGGAGCCAGGGGCTGGAAGAGGAGCCGCTGGGCCAGGCCGTCCACCAGCTCCCCGGCGCTGGTGAAGCGCTCCGGGAGCAGGGCCTCCAAGCTCACCCCAGAACCGTCCCGTCGACCTGTGACCAGGGACTGCATCAGGTTCCAGCGGGCCAGGAGCCCTCCGGTGCTCAGCCAGGCTCCGGCCACGTCCGGGTAGCCGTTGGGGGCGTGCCATCCGAAGAGGGGCTGGCCCATCTGCCGGAGCTGCAGGCGCACGAAACGGGCCATGCGCTCCCGGTTTTCCTCGGTGATGGGGATGTCCAGGACCCGCAGGGCCCCGGCCAGGAGCTCGAAGGGGCGGCGGAACTTCTGTCCGGCGCTGGCCCAGAAGGCGTCGCTCTGGAAGATGTGGCGCAGGACCGGCGCGATGGCCGTGTCGTTGTCCAGGTAGATCTGGGCGGCGCTGGCCACCAGATCCTCCGGAGGCTGGTCGCTGATGAAGCGCACGCAGAGCTTCCGGGCCAGGAAACGGGCCGTGCTGGGATGATGGGCCAGGTAGTCCAACAGAGACTCCCCGTCCCGAAGGGCCTCCGGGCCTCGGTGTCCCGGAGTCTCCCACGCCATCACCTGCAGGGGGCCGGCGTAGTGCTGCCGGGGGCGGAAGAGGAACTCCCCGGTGCGGCGGGCGAAGGTCCAGCCGGTGAGGCAGAGGGCCGCGGGCCGGATGTCCGACTCCTGGTAGCCGCCATCCACGCCCAGGGTGTGCAGCTCCAGGAGCTCCCGGGCGTAGTTCTCGTTGGGCTCTGTGCCCCGGCTCAGGTAGTTGTCCAGGTAGAAGAGCATGGCCGGGCTCTGGGCGGAGGCCAGGAGCAGGTCCGCGAAACGGCCCAGAGCGTGGGCCCGGATCACATCCCGGTCGTCGACGGTCTTCAGGAAGCGGACCATGCCGTCGCCGATGTAGATGTTGAAGTGGTTGCTCCAGAAATCCACCATCACCTCGAAGAGCTGGCGCTGGCTGTGGACGGCCCGCAGCAGGGTGGCCATGCTCAGCTCCCCCACCACCAGGCCGCCCTGCTCCCGGTAGTTCTGGATGATCTCCCTGTTGGAGAGGTGCAGGGTCTGGAAGTCGGCCAGCATCTCCTCCACGAGGCTGTCGTCCAGCTCCTGGGGCTGAAGTTGCTCCTCCACGAAGGCGTCCACGCCCACCTCCTGGATGTGGGCTATGAGGGCGGGCGTGGGGCCGTAGGTCAGGCGGCGGGCCGCGTGGAGGGCCCGGTCGTCGCTGAGCACCGAGCCCTCCAGAGAGAGCGGCTGCTCCCTGTGCTGGATGGGAGCGGCGGCTCCGGCGGAACAGGAGGCCAGGGAGCCTAGAGGCGCCAGGGCGGTCAGCGCGCTGCAGCCGGCGGTGCAGAGGAAGCGCCGACGGGAAACGTCCAGGGGCATGGGTCCACCTCCTTGAGCGTGGGATTCGACGTGGCAACGGGGTGCGGGATCTTGCACCCCGAGGGCGGTTCCCCGATGGGATCCTCGGGGATGGCGAAGGAAGGTTCCGGGTTCTGGAGCCAGTCTAGGCCCCGGGTGTAATCCTGGTTTTTCGGGGGTGTAAGAGCTTTGTAAAAACCGTCAAGTCAGGTTGCTTGCGTCTGGTATGGCCCTGTGCTATCATGCGCCTAGCCGGTGGTATACAAGCATCTTTTCCTAGAAATTTCGGCCAAACCACGGTGCGATCTTGGCCGAAATCCGTAGAAAACCTTAGGGGAAAGATGCCATTTTCTGGAACACGGAATCCAGCGCGGAATCCAACAAGATCCCCGTGAATTTCCCGTCTCCGATCCCCAAATCCTGGCCATCCACCCATCCAAAGGAGAGACGGTTCATGCGCAAGACGGTTCGCTTTCTCTGGACGGTGGGCGCGCTGCTCCTGGTGCTGATCCTGGCGGCCGCCTGCACCCGGGATCGCTCCACGCCCGAGCCCACAGAGACCCCAATCGCCGCCGGGGAGCCATCGGTCACCCAGGTGGTCCCCGAGGACGCCACGCCCACGCCCGAGCCCAGCCCCACACCCACCCCCACGCCGGAAGTGCGCACCATCGCCTACACGGTGCAGCCTGGGGACACCCTGGCCGGCATCGCCCAGAAGTACGACGTGGACGTGGAGACCCTGCGCAAGATCAACTTCCTGGCGGACGACAACCTGCTGGCCGGGCAGATCCTGCGGGTGCCCCTGAAGGAGGGGGTGACAGAGGAAGGCGTGCCCACTCCCACCCCGGAGCCTTACCTCTACACCATCCAGGAAGGGGACACCCTCTACTCCATCGCCATCCAGTTCGGCGTCCCCGCGGACCAGCTCATCGCGGCCAACGAGCTGGTGGACCCCAACAACCTGATCGTGGGCTCCCAGTTGGTCATCCCCGGCTACGTGGCTGCAGAGGAGCCGGAGGGAACCGGAGAGGAGGGCGCTGGCGGCCAGGAGGAGGGCAAGCCCTACATCCACGTGGTCCAGCCTGGGGAGAGCCTCTCGGAGATCGCCCTGCGCTACGACGTGGACCCGGCGGACATCATCGCGGCCAACAACATCCCCGACCCGGACCACCTGGTGGCCGGCCAGGAGCTGGTCATCCCGGGCTATCAGCCGCCAGAGAGCCAGGAGAGCGGTCCGGTCACCCACGTGGTGCAGCCCGGGGAAACCCTCTCCCAGATCGCCCAGCGCTACGGGGTGGCCATGTCCGAGATCATGGCGGCCAACAACATCACCAACCCCAACCTGATCAAGCCAGGCCAGGAGCTGGTCATCCCCGGCATCACCCAGGCGGAGGCCCAGGCCGCCAACCGCACGGTCCACGTGGTGCAGCCAGGGGAGACGCTGCTGGACATCGCCCGGCAGTACGGCGTCTCCCTCCAGGAGCTGATCCGGGCCAACAACATCGGCAACCCCAACCTGATCAAGCCAGGAGAGGAGCTGGTCATCCCCACCCCCTAGCCTGACCGACCAAACCGTCCAGAGTGCAGACGAAAGCCCTCCGCGTGGTCGCGCGGAGGGCTTTTCTGTGGGCGAAAAAAGCGTCCGAACCAGGGGTTGTCAGCCCCCTGTCGGACGAGTGAGGGGAACGCGGGAAGGGGGAACACTCCCGAGTGTGTTATAGTGGGCAGAGGAGTTTCTGGCCGAAGGCAGACCGATCGTCACTTCCAGACAGCCGGACGGGCGCACAGCCCTGGCTGTTTCGACCCCGAGAAAGGAGCACCCCAGTCCCATGAGTCAATTTTTCTTCGCACTGTTGTTCGCGGTCATCGTAGCGGTGGCCGGCGCAGTGGCCGTCTACCAGCTCACCGCCCGCCGTCGCCAGGGCCAGTCCAACATCCGCACCGCGGCCACCACCGGCATCGCCCTCTTCTTCCTGGCCGTGATCGCCCTGAGCGTGCCCGACAGCTTCGTCCAGGTGGAGGCTGGCACGGTAGCGGTGGTCAAGCAGTTCGGCCGGGTGGTGGACGTCTTCAAGCCCGGGCTGAACTTCAAGCTGCCCTTCGTCCAGGAGGTGGTGATCTACCGCACCCAGGAGATCATCTACGAGACCAGCGCGGACCCGTCCAACAGCCGAGCCGACTACCCGGACTTCGAGGTGGACACCGCCACCTCCGACGGCCAGCAGATCAGCGCCCGGTTCACCATCCGGGTGCGCATCGCCGCGGACCGGGCGGCGGACATCCTGACCAATCTGGGCAACGAGCGGGAGATGGTGGAGAAGGTGGTGAAGGCCAACGCCCGGGTGCGGGTGCGCAACATCCTCAAGCGCTTCCAGGCCGCGGACCTCTACAGCGGCAACGTAGAGGCCGCGGAACAGGCCATCACTTCTCAGCTGGCGGAGGACTACGCCAAGGAGGGCATCGAGCTGGTCTTCTTCGGCCTGCGCAGCATCCAGTTCACCGACGCCTACAAGCAGGCGGTGGAGAACAAGCAGATCGAGGCGGAGAACATCGCCACCAAGGAGAACCTGGCCAAGCAGGCCCGCTTCGAGAAGGAGCGGGTCATCACCCAGGCGGAAGCCGAGGCGGAGAAGCAGCGCCTGGAGCGCATCGGCATCGCCCAGGGCCAGGCCGAGGCCACCAAGCTCCAGGCGGAAGCCCAGGCCGAGGCCATCAAGATCCAGGCAGAGGCCCAGGCCGAGGCCAACCGGCTCATCGCCGCCAGCCTGACGCCGGAGATGATCGCCTGGCAGGCGGCCATCTCCTGGAACGGCGCCTATCCCACCGTGCTGGGAAGCGCCGGCCAGTACATCCTGCCCGGGGACCTGTTCACCCAGCCCGCCCAGCCTGGAGCGTCCCAGCCCTAGCGCCGCTGAAAGTCCACCGAGAACACAGGCCCTAAACGCATAAAACCCAGGGGGCGACCGGTCTGGTCGCCCCCTGTTCGCGCCGTGTTTCTGCACAGCACCCTGGCTACATAGCCACGGCATGAAAAAAGGGACCGGTCGCGATGACCGGTCCCCTTGTTTCGTTCCACTGTTTCAGGCATTCCCTACCCCATCCGGCGCAGGTGACGGACCCCGTTGGCGTCGGCGATGATCACGTCGTCCACCAGGTGCAGGAAGAGGCCGTGCCCCACGATGCCTGTGCGCGCGTCCAGGCGGGCGGCCAGGGCCTGGGGCTCGGCGATGGGGCCGAAGTTGGCGTCCAGAATGAAGTTGCCCTGGTCCGTCAGGAAGCGGGAGCCATCCGAGTTGGTGCGGACGGTCACCTGGGCCCCCAGGGACTCCAGGTAGCCGGCCTGGGTGCGCCAGCCAAAGGGCAACACCTCCACCGGCAGGGCCCAGCGGGTCCCCAGGAGGGGGGAGAGCTTGGTGCCGTCGGCCACGATGATCTCCCGCTCGGTGGCCTGGGCCACGATCTTCTCTCGCACCAGCGCGCCCCCGCCCCCTTTGATCACGTCCAGGGCCTGGCTCACCTCGTCCGCCCCGTCGATGGTCAGGTCCACCACCGGGTGCTCCTCCAGGGTGGTGAGGGGGATGCCCAGGGCCTCCGCCTCCGCCGTCACCTGGCTGGAGCAGGGCACGCCCAGGATGTCCGTCAGCGCGCCGCTGTGCAGCTTCTCCGCGATGCGCTCCAGGGCGAAGGCCGTGGTGCTCCCGTGGCCCAGCCCCACCACCATGCCCGACTCCACGAACTCCACCGCGGCGTGGGCGGCCATGCGCTTCCAGTTGATCACGTCCGGATTCATGGACAATCCTCAGGCTTCCTGGACTGGGGCCACGGCCTGGGCCAGCCGGGCCAGGTTGGCCAGGGGATCCGCGCCCAGGTGGATGCGCAGGACCCGGCGCTTTTCCTGGAGCAGGGCCTGCATGTCCCCCAGGGCCTGGGCCCGGATGAGCACGCCGAAGGTCACCGACTCCAGCTCCTTGCCCGCCTCGTCGGGGATGGGCACGTCCTGGCTGGGATCGTCGGTGAACTGGATGAAGAGACCGTTGCCCGCGTCCCCTTTGTGGAGCTGGCCCGTGGAGTGGAGGAAGCGGGGACCGTAGCCCAGGGTGGTGGCCAGGCGGTAGCGGGTGCGCAGGGCCGTGCGCAGCTCCTGGAGCAGCCGGTGGCTGGTCTTCGTGGGCTGGACGTAGGCCTGCAGGGCGATGTAGTCCCCCGGGTCCCCCTGGGCCAGGAAGTTGACCAGGGCCTGGACCACGCTTTCGCCCTCCGCAGAGCCGTAGACGGCCATGCCCCCTTCCGTCAGGGTGGGGGTTGGGCTGGGCAGGGAGCCCGTGTCCATGTACTGCTGGATCATCTTCCGGGCCTGGATCTTGGCCGACTCCACGTTGGGCTGGTCGAAGGGGTTGATGCCCAGGAGATGGCCGGCCACCGCAGTGGCGAACTCCCACAGGAAGAACTGCTCGCCCAGGTCGTAGCGGTCCCGCAGATGGACCGTCACCACGGGATGGCCTGCTTCCCGCAGGGCCTGGATGGCGGCCTCGTGGGTGGTGTCGTCCCCTCGCTTCAGGTGGACGAAGAGGCGATCCGCTCCGTACTCTTCGGGCGGGGCCAGGGGCTCCCCCACCACCGGGACGATGCCGGCGCCTTCCTTGCCTGTGCTCTCGGCCAGCAGCTGCTCCAGCCAGTCGCCAAAGCTCTCGATCTGGGGGGAGGCCACCACGGTGAGCTTGTCCCGACCAGCCCGGGCCAGCTCCCCCAGCACCCCGCCCAAGACCACAGCCGGGTTCTCCGCAGCGCTCAGGTGAGGGCCGCAGTCGTTCATGGCCTCCAGCCCTCGGCGCAGGAGACGGCGCAGGTCCGCGCCCACCAGGCCGGCGGGCACCATCCCGAAGTGGGAGAGGGCGGAGTAGCGGCCGCCGATGTTGGGATCCGCCAGGAAGACCCGGCGCAGCTCGTAGTACTCGGCCATGGTCACCAGGCGGGAACCCGGGTCGGTGATGACCACGAAGTGGCGGCCGGCCTCCTCCTCGCCCAGCTGTTTCCAGAGCAGGTTGTAGAAGTAGTTGAAGAAGGAGAGGGTCTCCACAGTGGAGCCGGACTTGGTGGAGACGATGAAGAGGGTGCGGGCCGGGTCCACCCACTCGGTCATCGCGGCCACCGCGTCCGGGTGGGTGCTGTCCAGGACCCGGAGCTGGATGCCTGTGCCGCTGAAGACCTTGCCGAAGACCTCCGGCGCCAGGCTGGATCCCCCCATGCCCAGGACCAGGGCCTTGGTGTAGCCCTCGTTCTGCACGTCCTGGACCAGGGCCCGGATGGTATGGATCTCCGCCTGCATGCGGTCGGCGATGTCCAGCCAGCCCAGGCGGTTGGTGATCTCCGTGGGGTCCGGCTTCCAGACGGTGTAGCTGCGGGCCCAGATGCGAGGGCCGATCTGGGCCTCGTCCATCTCGGCCAGGGCCTTGTCCACCAGGGGCTGGTAGGAGCCCAGTTCCAGGGTGATGCGCTCGGCCACGCTGGTGCTGGTGCGGCCGGACATGGCCTTGCACTTGCCGATGATGCTCTCCAGCAGGGCGTCGAAGGAGTCGGCGAAGGATTTCACCCCATTCACCTGGAGCTGCTCGGTGATCTCCTCCAGGTCGATGCCCAGGGCCGTGAGCTGCTGCATGTGCTTGTGGGCCTCCTCCAGCCCCTCCTCCAGGGTCAAGGCCACCACGCCGTGGTCCAGGAAGGCCTCCAGGGTGGCCGGGGGCAGGGTGTTCACCGTGTTCGGCCCGATGAGGTTGTCCACGTACATGGTGTCCGGATAGCTGGGATTCTTGGTGCTGGTGCTGGCCCAGAGCGGACGCTGGACCTGAGCGCCCTTGGCGGCCAGGGCCTCCCACCGTGGACCGCTGAAGATGTCCTTGAAGCGGGCGTAGGCCAGCTTGGCGTTGTCGATGGCGATCTTGCCCTGGAGCTCCCTGTTGCCCACCTCTGCCAGCCGCTTGTCCACCACGCCGTCCACCCGGCTGACGAAGAAGGAGGCCACCGAGGCCACCCGCCCGTAGTCCACCCGGGCCGCGGCCAGCCGTTCCAGGCCGTTGATGTAGGCCTGGGCGATGGCCTCGTACTGGCTCAGAGAGAAGATGAGGGTCACGTTCACGTTGATGCCCTCGCTGATCAGGGTCTCAATGGCCGGGACGCCCTCGGGGGTGGCCGGCACCTTGATCATGAGGTTGGGCCGATCCACCATGGCGAAGAGGCGCCGGGCCTCCATGATGGTGCCCTCGGTGTCATAGGCCAGCTTGGGGTTCACCTCCAGGCTCACGAAGCCGTCCTTGCCGTCGGTGCGCTCGTAGACGGGCCGGAGCACGTCCGCAGCCCGGCGGATGTCCTGGATCACCAGGCTCTCGTAGATCTCGCTCACCGAGTGCCCTTCCTTCACCAGGCGCTCCAGGGCGGCGTCGTAGTCCGTGCCCCCGGTGATGGCCTTCTGGAAGATGGTGGGGTTGGAGGTGACGCCCCGCAGCCCCTGCTCCACCAGTTCGTTGAGCTTCCCCGCGTTGAGGAAGGAGCGACGGATGAAATCCAGCCAGATGGACTGGCCCTTGAGGGCCAACTCGTGCATTTTCGTCATGGTTTCTCTCTCCTGATCCAGCATATCGCCTGATCCAGCCTCACGGAGACGAACAAGCGGGGTCGATTGGTGGGAAAAGTGGATGGTTGCGTTACCGGGCACTCCAGAAAGGCCGGGCCAGCCCCCGGATCAGGGCGGCCAGGCGTTGGATGCGCTCCACGCCTGTGGTGCGGAGGAAGGCGATGCGCTCCGGCCCCTGGAGCCCCACCGACTCCTTCCAGATGGCCCGGCCGCAGAGCATGCCGCTGGCGCCGTTCTCGCAGGCCACCCTCAGCTGCTGGTGGAAGGTCTCGTAGTCCACCCCAGCGCTGAGGAGCACCCAGGGGGCAGCGGAGGCCTCGGTCAGCTCCGCGCAGGCGTCGGCCCACTCGGCCTGGTCCTGGGTCTGGGCCACGTCCACGGGAAACTCGGCCTTGAGCACGTCCACGCCCAGGGGGACCAACCGCCGGGCCGTCTCGATGACGATGCGCCGCCGCTCCGGGCTGGGCACCCGCTTGGTGGATGGGTCCAGGGAGTAGTGGAGGGGCTCCAGGAAGAGGGGCAGATCCCAGCGGTGGCATTCCTCCGCCACCTGGGCCACCAGGGCCTCTTGCTCCTGGGCGTTGGCCGCTTCCGGGTGGTAGTAGACCAGGAGCTTCACCCCGCTGGCCCCGGCCCGGCGGATCCGCTCCGGGCTCCAATTCTCCAACAAACGGGTGCGACGTTCGGTAGGCTGGCCCTCATAACCGCTGGCCTCCAGGGCCAGGAGCAGGCCGGAGCGCCCGCTCAGGGCCCGGCGGGGGACGCAGACCGGGTAGCCGTACTCGGGATCCAGCAGGGTGGCGCTGGCGTAGGGGGAAAGGGCGCCCACCACCGCCTCCTTGATGGCGGCCATCTCCTGGAAGGTGACCGCGCCGGGATCCTCCGGCCGCAGGGCCCGTTTCAGGCTGCCTCGCTGATCCATGGCCAGCATGGCGAAGGCGCCGCCCTCCTGGGTGCACTGCTGGATGGCCCGTTGGCGCCCCAAGGGCAACTCACGCTCGTTCATTGCCTTCTCTCCTCAGCTCATGGACGGGGAAGGGTGGCGTAGCCGGGCATGGGCCGCCATGGCCGCCCCCACGATCCCCGCGTTGTTGCGCAGGGCCGCTGGGACCAACCGCGCCTTGGTGTGGAGGTGGGGGAAGAACTTCTCGTGCTTCTTGCTGACCCCGCCCCCCACGATGATCAGGTCCGGCCAGAAGAGGAACTCCACGTGTCGGAAGTACTCGTCCAGCCGCCGGGCCCACTCCTTCCAGCTCAGCTTCTCCGCCTTGCGGATCCGGGCTGCGGCCCATTTCTCCGCCTCCTGCCCCCGCAGCTCCAGGTGACCCAGCTCCGTGTTCGGCGCCAGGACGCCGCGGGTGAAGAGGGCGCTGCCGATGCCCGTCCCCAGGGTGAAGATCAGCACCACCCCCTGCTCTCCCCGACCGGCGCCGAAGGTCATCTCCGCGATGCCGGCCGCGTCTGCGTCGTTGATCACCGTGACCGGGCAGCCCGTTCGCTGGGAGAAGAGCTCCTGGGCGTGGGTCCCGATCCAGGACTTGTCCACGTTGGCCGCGGTGAGGACCTGCCCCCGGCGCACCACCGCGGGGAAGGTGCAGCCGATGGGCCCCTGCCAGGAGAAATGGCGGGCCATCTCGGCCACCACGTCCGCCACCGCGTCCGGGACGGAGGGCTGGGGTGTGGGGATGCGGTGCCGGTCGGTGAGCAGCTGGCCCGTCTCCGAGTCCACGATGGCGCCTTTGATGCCGCTGCCACCGATGTCGATGCCCAAAAGCTCCATGGCGAGCCTCCAGTGGGGGATGGGAAGGGTGGATAAGGAAGAGATGCCCCGTGAGCGCCTGTCGGAATGGGCCGACGGTCACGCGGGTCCGGTGGGGGGAAGCATTGGGCCCGACGGAAGGGTCACCTGACATTATACCAGATGATGGCTCTTGCGCTCTGAAATGCTCCCGACAGTTGAGCGGAACGGCCTGGGCTCGAAGCCGTCACTCCGGGCCCGGGAGAGGCGGGGCCAGGCCTCGGAGCAGGCCCTGGAGCAGGAAAAGAGCGGAGGCCTCGTTGGTGGCCACGGGCACATTGTGCACGTTGCAGATGCGCAACAGCCCCTGGATGTCCGGCTCATGGGGGTGGGCGTAGAGGGGATCCACCAGGAAGATCACCCCGTCCACCTCCCCCTGGGCCACCCGGGCCGCGATCTGGGCATCCCCACCGTAGGGGCCGCTGAGCATCCGCTCCACTGGCAGCTCCGTGGCGGCCTGGATCCGCTCCCCGGTGGAGCCGGTGGCCACCAGGTGAAACCGGGCCAGATCGCTCCGGTTCTCTCGAGCAAAGCGGATGATATCGTCCTTTTTGCCATCGTGGGCGATCAATGCTATGGTTGGCACAAATGCCTCCCGGGTGCAAGAGCGGCTGCTCCGCCGAACCCCAGCATGGCCCGCAGCCTGGCCCTATTATAACAAGGGCCATCCCTTGCCTCAACCTGATCGCCGGGTCGCCCAGGCCGGGCCGCTTGACCGGCGCACATCCGCCTGGCCCGGGAAGCGAACCCCGTAAGCAGATCCCGAAGCCAGACTCTGCCATGAGCAAACCATGAGCAAGGCCGATCTCCTTCTCCTCATCGCCGTCATCCTCCCTCCCAGGGCCCTGGACGTCCTGGGCCCGGTGCAGGAGGAGCGCACCATCCAGACCCGCTACGGCACAGTGGGGCCGGTGGCCCTGCGCGTCCCAGAGCACGGGCCGGGCGTCTGGGTTCAGCCCTACAGCGGCATGCCCGGGCGCACGGATCCCCGGGCCACTCTGCTGGCGGCCAAGCAGCTGGGCGTGCAGCGGGTCCTGAACTGGGACTCGGTGGTGGCCGTCAACCCGGTCCTGGGCCGCGGGCAGCCTGCGATCGTCACCGACTACATGGACTTCACCCGCCACCAGCCCACCACTTTCTTCAGCGAGGAGGGGGTGAGCGACATCTCCCAGGTCCCCCCGGTCTGCCCCCAGATGACCCAGGCCCTGAGCCAGGTCCTGCCCATGGCGCCCGGGGTGATCTACCTGGGCGTGGACGGTCCTCGGCGGGAAACCAAGGCGGAGGCTCGCCTCTTCCGCTCCTGGGGGGCGGATGTGGTGGGCCAGAACCTGGCGCCGGAGATCTCCCTGGCCAAGGAGCTGGAGCTCTGCTACGCCGGCCTGGCCACGGTCCGAGCTCCCAGCGCAGACCGCCCGGAGGAACATCCCAAGGGGGAGCTGCGCCAGGGGCTGGAGCTGGTCACGGAGCAGCTCCCCGCCTTCCTGGCGGCCCTGCAGGGCCCGCCCACCTGCGACTGCGCCCACCACCTGAACACAGCTCGAGGCCGGGGCTTCCTGGCGGAGAACTGGTGGCGGGAACGGATCGAGTAGATAGGGAGCTAGAAGATAGGGAGCTGGGAGCGTAGAACGGTAGAACGGGAATCCTGGCCGGGGAAGGGTGGTATAATGGGCGCACCGAGCGATCCGTGCATCCCGTGTAGATGGCCCGAGGCTGGGCCAAGGAGGTGTCCATGTCCAAATTCGTGAAGATCAAGACGGAGCTGCAGGATCTGGC
>CAYQEB010000106.1:13507-15061 GCA_964416395.1 uncultured Caldilineaceae bacterium
AGGAGGTGTCCATGTCCAAATTCGTGAAGATCAAGACGGAGCTGCAGGATCTGGCCATGATCAAGCAGGCTCTGGAGGACCTGAAGCTGACGTACCGGGAGAACAGCCGTTTCACCCATCTCTGGAGCGGCTTCCACGGCAGGTTGCCCCTGGTGATCCAGCACCGGGGCGTCACCTTCGGCCTGCGCCAGACCGAGGAGGGCCATTTCGAGTTCGTGGGGGACGACATGCAGATGGCCCATGTGCGCCCCGTGATGGCGCAGATCCAGCAGCGCTACGCCTACCACAAGGTGCTCAGCCAGGTGGAGGAGGCCGGTTTCGACCTGGTGGAGGAGAAGGTGGGCAAGGACCAGGTGATCCGACTGACCGTGCGCCGCTGGCGGTGAAGAACTGGCAGGGAGGGAAAGGAGGCACGACCGTGCAGAAACAGGAGATCGAGATCCGCATCCTGCCCGATGGCCGGGTGGAGTACACCATCAAAGGGGTGAAGGGCAGCGCCTGCGAGAGCATCAGCGCCCTGCTGGAGAAGCTGGGCCAGGTGGAGCTGGAGGAGCGCACCGGGGAGTACTATGAGAAAGAGACCGACACCACCATCCACATCCAGGCCGACTAGCCCGGCCGACCCCGTATCCCTGGGGGAAGCCTGGCCGGCCCTGCCCACGGAGACGGAAATCTACATCCTGCCCGACGGCCGGGTGGTCATCGCGGATCTGCCCGGGGAGCTGGCGCCCCTGGTCCAGGAGCTGGGCCAGGCGGAGCCCTGCGGGGTGGACGAGCAGGGGAGCCCGGCGTCCCCATGAGCCGCATCACCCAGCTGCACCGTCACCTGGAGCTCCTGAGCGAAGGCGAACCGCCTCGGCACAGCCTCTTCGTCCTGGAACAGGAGCCGGGCCAGGCGGAGCGGCTGCTCCTCATCGACCCACCCGGGGACGTGGCCGAGCGTTTCACCCTGCCGCCTCAGGTGCTCACCCTGGCCACGAGCCCAGGCATCCGGGTGGCCGGCCAGCCTGTACGGCTGACGCTGGGCCAGGTCGCTCACGTGCGGGTGGGGGAGCACTTGCTGGATATCCACGCCCGCCCTGGGAGAGCCGTGGTGCTCTTTCCGGCCTTGGGCATCCTGGTGGGGGGCGATTTCGGCAGCGACCTGGCCCTGCCGGCCCTGGCCCCAGGATCGGACGGCGCGGAGGAGCTGGAGGTCCTGCGCCTGCTGGCCCGGCTGGTCAAGGAGCGGGAGCGGCTCCTCTACATCCCCCGGGTGGGCTCCCTGAGCGAGGACAAGATCACGGTGATGACCCGGCTGGCCGAGGACGTGGCCTACCTCCATGGCCTGCGGCGCACCGTCCCCAGCGGGATGCAGCGGGGAGAAGGGCTGCCGGCCCTGCAGCAGGCCACCCTGGCCCTCCTGCCCGAGGACCGACGGTCGCCCGTTTGCGTGGAGATCCATCGCCGCAATGTGGCCATCCTGCACCGGGTGTTGGGGGAGATAGAGTGAAAAATAGGGCGGGAAGAGGCAAAGCAGGAAGAAAAAGTAGAAATAGAACGGGAAATCGAGCG
>CAYQEB010000107.1:0-5723 GCA_964416395.1 uncultured Caldilineaceae bacterium
CTTCCTGCTCCTGCCCCTGGGCCTGGGCTTCCTCCTCAACCTGCGCCTGCCCTTCTTCCCGGAAGGGGGCGAGCGGGTCCTGCTCTTTGTCCTGCCCTATTTCCTCTTGCTCCTGGCCTGGGGCCTGGACCGCAGCCTGGAGGCCGCGCCCTGGCTGGGCTGGAGCAGCGCTGCTCTCCTCCTGGCCGGGGCCGCCACCGGCATCCTGGCCTTCTACACCGCGCCCCGCTACACCACGGAGGACTACCGGCCCCTCATCGGCCAGGTGGTCCAGCAGGGCCGGGACCAGGACACGGTCTTCCTGGTCTTCCCCTGGCAGGTGGGCTACTGGCGGGCCTACGCGCCCGTCTACGGGCGAGGGGAGCGGCATGGCCCCTGGCCCCAGCTCACCCCCAGCCCGGCCTGGAACGCCCAAGTGGCTGCTGCCCTGGACGAGGCCCTGGCTCGGGGGCGCGTCTGGTTCCCCGCCCACCTGGCCCTGGGCGGCATCCTGGAAGGCCAGATCGAGGCCCATCTGGCGGCGCGCGCCGTCAACTTCGTCAACCGCTGGTACAGCCCCACCACTCGGCTCAGCGCCTGGGCCCCCCAGGAAGCGCCGGCTTCAGGAGAAGCGCAGGGGAGCGGGTCGGTCCAGGTGGATTTCGGCCCGGTGGGGCTCTCCCGGGTCCGGGTGGCTCCGGGGGTGATCCCCAGCGCCAACCAGGTGCTTCGCCTGGAGCTCTCCTGGCAGGTGACGGATCCAAGCGCCGGGCCTTTCTGGGTCACCCTGCGCCTGCTGGACGACGACGGGCGCATCTGGTCCCTGCGGGACTACGAGCCCCTGGGCCTCTGGGGGCGGCCCGGGCCGGGGGGCGTCCTCCAGGAGCGGGTGGGCCTGCTGGCGCCCGTGGGCCTGCCGCCCGGAGCTTACCGCCTGGCCCTGGGCGTGGGCCGGGTGGGCAGCCAGGCCCTGCTGCCGCTTCTCCAGGCCGACAACCCTGCCGCCGGGACCGGCGCCTCCGGTGAGCTGGCCACCCTGGCCACCGTCACCGTGACCGAGCCGGACGCGCCCCTGCCGCCCCTGCGTCTGCCCGTTCAGTGGCCCCTCTCCCCGCCCCCGGAGCGGGAGGGCCTGGCCTTCCTGGGCTATGCCGGCTACGCGCCGGAGCAGCCCCCCCTGGCCGGGGAGATCCTGCCCCTGCGTCTCTTCTTCCAGAACCGGGCCCAGAGCCTGCCTCACCGGGAACTGAGCCTGGACCTCCTGGACTCGGAAGGGCGTTGGGTGGCAGGCTGGCAGGGCTGGCCCCTGCCCGACTACCCCACGGAGCGCTGGCCGCCCGGGGCCCTGGTCCAGACGCCGGTGGACTTTCCCCTGCCCGCCACCCTGGTCTCCGGCCGCTACCGACTCCTGGCCAGCCTGGTGGACCCGGCTGGGGGGGCGGCTGGGGAGTCGGCCAAGGATCCGGTGACCCTGGGCTGGCTGCAGATCCGTCAGCGGCCGGCCAACTTCCAGCCGCCGTCGCCCCAGTTCCCCCTGGATCCGCCGCCCCAGTTCGGCACCCATGCCCGGCTCCTGGGCTACGACCTGACCCGAGAAGACGGAGCGCTCCTGCTGGTCCTCCACTGGGAGGTGCTCCAGACCCTGCTGCCGCCCCATCACGTCTTCGTCCACCTGGACGGGCCGGACGGTCGCACCCTGGCCCAGGACGACGGCGTGCCTGGCGGATCGGAGACGCCTGCCCCCACGGGCTCCTGGCGTCCGGGGGAGTTCATCGCGGATCCCCATCGCCTGTCCCTGCCCCCGGAGCTCCCCGAGCTGCCCCCGGGCGCAGTGATCCGGGTGGGGCTCTACCGACCGGACACAGGCGTGCGTCTGCCCGTCACCCTGGACGGCCAGCCGGCAGGGGACGCGGCGTCCCTCCCCCTGCGGTGACGGGCCGAGCCTGCAACTTCCTGGGCCGGGGCTGCGTAGAAAAAGATAGGGGATTCGCCACAGGAGATCCGCTGGTCAGCCTTCCCGCTGTGCTTTCCATTGGATCTGTCCAATGTGCACCCTGTGGCTCCCTTTCTGGTAAAATATTGGGTGAGTAAAATATTGGGTGAGATACTCTCGGAAACCCGTGTGGCATCCGTACAGCTTTCGCAACGGTGGGAGGAGAGAAATGGACGAGAAAGAGGTCAACAGCCAGGAGATGCAGAACCAGGGAGCCAGCAGCCAGGAGGCCAACAGCCAGGCGAGGGGCGCCCAGCCAGAGGCGGAGCAGGCGACTTCCGCCGAAGGGGCGTCGGCCGGTCAGGGCGCTGGTGGCGCCGAGAAGTCCGATGAGGACATCGTGGCCGAGCTGAACCGTCTGGGCCAAGCCCTGGCCCGGGCCGCTCAGGCCGCGGTGAGCAGCGAACAGTTCCGCAAGCTGGAGAAGGATCTGAGCCAGGCCGTCTCCACCCTGGTGGAGAGCATCGACACCTCCCTGGAGCGGGTGCGGGAGAGCGAGGCCACCCAGGAGTTGAAGGAGCAGGCCACCCAGGTGGTGAGCAAGGTCAAGGCCAGCAAGGTGACCGAGGAGCTGAAGAGCGGCCTGGCCAAAGGGCTCCAGACCCTGGCCCAGGAGATGGAGAAGCTGGCCCAGGAGTTGCAGGAGCGCCAGGCCCGGGAAGAGGCCGCTCCCGCTCAGGAAGAGCCCTCCGCCCAGGAGATCCCGGTCCAGGAAGAGGGGAGTGAGGAGGGCGAAGAGCAAGGCTGAATAGCGGAGGCCGACGCCGAGCTTTCCCACGTTTCCCTTGCTCTTTCTGGTCCGGCCAGGCGACCGGACTACCCATGACGGTGCGCGCAAGAGGGCCCCGGAATTCTCCGGGGCCCTCTCTGCTATTGGCCTGGGGGGTTCAGGCCGATATCGCTGCTACTTTGCCGTCAGGGGCAGGAAGATCTGGTGCCCCACGAAGATCTTCACCTCCGCGCTGGCGGACGCCCCGTCGCTGTCCGTGACGCTTAGGGTGATGGTGTGCTCGCCCGGCGTCAGGTCGTTGACCGGGATGGCCGGGCCCACGCCCAGGATGCCATCCTTGTCGCTGCTCCAGCTCAGGGCGGAGTCGGCCAGGGTGCCGTCCTCCAGGTCCAGGGCCCCGCCCTGCAGGACCACCAGCTGACCCGGCAGGAAGACGTTGTTCTCCCCGGGGTTGGTGATGATCACCGACGGCGGTTTGTTGGGGATGCTCACCGGCGCGCTCTCGTCCATGGCGATCTGCATCCCGTCCGTGGCGATGACCCGGAAACGGGCGCTGCTGCTCCCGGCGAAGGCGTCCACGTCCACCGGGTAGGTGGTGGTGAGCAGCCCAGTGGCCAGCAGATCCCAGGTGGCGCCCTCGTCGTAGCTGTAGAGCACCGAGTAGCTCAGGGGATCTCCGTCCGCGTCGCTGGCCGTCCAGGTGAGCTCCTGGGTGGTCCCGGCCGCCCAGGTGGTGGCAGAGACGGGGCTGGTGATGGTCACCTGGGGCTTGTTGGCGCTCAGGCTCTTGGTCGCCAGCACATCCTGGCCCTTGACCAGGACCACCTGGGTGGTCCCATCCATCCAGGGGATGATCAGGGAGACATCCGCCTGGGCTGTGTCCTCGGGCGGGAAGGGGGGATCGTCGCCGCCGTGGGCGCTGCGGTTGCCCCCAGGCGTGTACTCGCTGGCGAAGCTGACGCCGAAGTCCTCGCTGTAGAGGATCTGACCCTGGCTGTCCCGCAGCTGGATGGCGTAGCCGTCACCGGGGAGCAGATACTCCGAGGCGTTCTGCACACCCTCCAGCAGGTGCAGGTTGGTGAGGGCGCCGGGCATGTTGGGGCTGTAGTTCGGGTGGTCCGGGTTGAAGATGGTGGCGTTGACCACCAGCAAGGAGTTGGCCTGGGTGGGCTGGAAGTTCTCCTTGCCCAGGCGCACCGGATGGTCACCGTGGGCGGCGGTCGCCGAGCCCGCCCCCGCCGCGTCCAGCTTGCCGGACATGTAGTTCCAGGTGTAGGGGGAGATCCACCCCTCTTTGGAGCCACTCGCTGGGCAGTAGCTCATGGCGTCGTGGGTGTTGGACGGGTTGTAGATCTTGGCCGTGATGGGGTTGAAGCCGTACTCCTGGATGCTGGAGGTGCTGTAGGGGAAGTTGGAGGAGCTGTCGTTGGAGCCGCAGTCGTCCGCTCCGGTGTCCGTGTGCTTCAGGTTGTAGTCGTGCAGGAGCTCGTGGGCGAAGATCAGGGCTCCCCCGCCCGGGTCGTCCGTGCTGGTGCCGGGCCGGTCCGTGCCGATGCCCACCACGCCCAGGCCGCCGGCGTGAGGATAGACGGGCATGTCCGCGTGGCCGCCGCTGTAGCCGTCGTTGGGCGCCCAGCCGTAGACGTGGTCCGCCCCGGTGAAGGCGCCGCTGCCGAAGAGCCAGGCCAGGGCGTTCTCCAGGATCCACTGGGTGTTCAGGTACTGGATCAGGGCGTGCTGGCCGCTGCCGCTGCTCAGAGACTGGGTCCAGTCCAGGTAGCCGCTCTTCACGCTGTAGTTGATGCCGTTGGTGCGAATGGGCAGGAGCTGCTCGAAGAAGCTGGCCGCGCCGCCGTTCACCGCCCAGCCCCCTGCGTACTGGTCACCGGTGTAGCCGGAGGGGTGGTAGCGCAGACGCTGGCCCACGATCTTCAGCTTGTCCCGCTTGCGGAAGGTGCGGGTGATGTAGCCGCTGCTGGGATAGCGGTTGTTGCTCTCGTTGGTCTCCGCGATGACGTTGTCCGGGTCCACCTCGGCCCAGAAATCCACCACCACGTCGTTGTTGAAGTTCGCGTTGAAGTAGACGTCCGCGCTGTCCGTGGTTCCCTGGTCCAGGGTGGGGACTGCCTTGCCCGTCACGTCGGCCGTGTACCAGACGCCGTTGGCCCGGATGTGCAGGCGCACCGGCACGTTGCTCAGGCCGCTGGTGAAGGGGCCGTCGTACTTCAGGTAGATGCGAGCCGTGGCGTTCTTCTTGGTCACCTGGGCCAGGGAGTTGTCTCCGCAGCCAGCCAGACCCTTGCTGGTGTCGAAGCACTGGATGCCCTGGGTCAGCTCGATGCCGAAGATGGAGAGATCCGGCTTGAGGATGCCCGGAGCGATGATCGAGCCTGGCGGCAGATAGGGCACAGCCACGATGGGGGGCAGGAATGGGGTGGGCGTGGCTGTGGGCGTGGGTGAGGGCGTGGATGAAGGAGTAGCCGTGCTGGTCGGGGTGGGGGTGGCTGTGCCGCCGCTGAAGGAGAAATCGTCGATGACGAAAACCCGGCCACCGGTCTGGTCATCCAGATCCAGGATGGCGTAGGCCACGGGGTTCTCCGGCGCCCGAACGCTCAAAGTGGCGCTGGACCGGGGATCGCCCGGCTGGTTGCAGGTGCCCTGGCCTTTGGGCAGGGTGCTCTGGTTGATCCCCACCAGGTTGTCCTGGCTGTCGTACAGGCGGATGCGGATGGGCGCCAGCTCGCCGCTCTGGAAGAGGGCGCTGACGATCACCGGCGGCTGGAGTTCCGTGGGGAAATCGGCTCGGATGGCGAAACCCGACTTGCCGATGCTCTCCCTCACCGTGGAGACGCCGGTCCCCAGCTTCTGGTTGGCGTCGGCCGGGGGCACGCAGGCGCTGGTGGCGCTGTTCTTCACCAGCCCAATCTGGGCGGTGGACGAGCTGCCCGGGGCCACGGTGAACTTCACCCCGGTGGTCGGGTCCACGTAGGGATCGATCACCTGGCGGTCGGCGGCGCCCAG
>CAYQEB010000107.1:5823-10700 GCA_964416395.1 uncultured Caldilineaceae bacterium
TCCTAGCGCAGGCCGGCCAGTTCCTGGAGGGTGTGCCAGTTGGCCAGCCGGTCCGCCTGGGCGTCCAGCAGCAGGGGGCTGGGGTTGCCGTCCTTGTCGAAGTGTTTGGCGAAGCGTCCTTCACCTCGGGCGAAGTCGATGAAGGTGAAGGGCTCCTTGGTCTTGGGGTTCACGTACCAATCTGCCTTCACATTGGGGTTGCCCTTCAGGCTCAACCGCTCCCGGATGGTGTCCCCGGCTCGTGGATCGTAGATGAGCAGGGGGAAGGCCCGGCTATCCACCGCAGCCCGGGCCCGCTGGGCGGCCTCGTTGTCCCCCACGCCGTGCTCCGGCTGGCAGGTGGTGTAGACGTTGACGATGGCCGGGCCTGGGTACTCGTTGGCCGCCATCACCGCCCGGTAGAAGTGGTTGATGTGGGCGGCGGTGGTCTGGGCCACGAAGACGTTGGGGTGCATCATGGCGATCTGGGCGATCTCCTTGCGCCGCTCCTGCTTGCCCAGTTGGGCCTTGCCGAAGGGGGACATCTTGGTGCCCTGGCCGGTGAAGGTGCCGGTGGAGGCCTGGCCGCCGGTGTTGGAGTAGACCTGGGTGTCCAGGATCAGCACCTTGATGTCCATGCCGCTGGCCAGCATGCGGCTCAAAGAGGCGAAGCCGATGTCGAACATGGCCCCGTCCCCGCCGATGACCCAGAGACGCTTCTCGTGCCAGCCCATCTGGTCCCAGCGAGCCCGCACGCCCATGGCGTCCGTGGCCGCGTTCTCGAAGAGGGAGTTGGTCCAGGAGACGGTCCAGGGGTTGTAGGGGTAGGTGCTGCCGTAGACGGTGGAGCAGCCCGTGGCGTTGACGATGCCGATGTTCTCCCGGCCCACCTGGAAAGAGGTGGCGGCCATCCACATGCGCAGGGCCGTGGCCTCGCCGCAGCCAGCGCAGGATCCCGCGCCGCCCACGTAGCCCAGGGTGCGATCCGCCAGCATCATGTCCACCAGCACCCGCTCGTTGATGAATCGGTCCGGGGTGGGGGGCAGCTTGCGGAAGAAGTCGAAGCCGGCTTTGAAGGTGGGGATGGTGTCGTCCTGCTTCTCGATCATCTTCAGGGCGTCGTAGCCCAGATCGTGGCAGACCTGGACGCACTCCGCGCAGCCTTTGCACTTGGTGGGGTCGATGAAGATGCCGAAGAGGCCGCCGCTGCCCGGGTTCTTCTTCTCCGGCACCTTGTAGAACTTGTTGGTCTCGGCCCACTGCTCCTTCAGCCATGCCCGGTGCTCCTCGGGCGCCTGGGCCAGCATCTCCTCCAGGACCTGGGGCTCCACCACCTTGCCCAGGATGGCCGTGTCCGGGCATTCTGTGACGCAGGTCATGCAGCCCACGCAGTTCTCGTGGAGGAACTCCGGGATCTCCGGGGCGATGTAGGAGAAATCCCGGAAGGCGCCGGTGCCCGGGGGCACCAGAGAGCGGGCCACCCCCAGGTCCGCGGGGAGCTCGTCGTCCGCACCCTGGCTGTAGGCCCCCACCACCCGCTCGTTGAAGTCCTCCACGTAGCCTTCCAGGTCGAATTCGAAGATGGTGGTCTCCATCCCGAAGGTGTGGGTCTCCATGCTGGCCCCGGCCTCCTTGACCAGGGAGCCCAGGCCGGTGCTGCCCGGCTGGCGGGAGTGGATGGTGGCCGCCGGTTTGACCGACGGGCTCTCCTCCGCCAGCAGGTCGTCGATGAGGAAAATCGGTGAATTCTGTGCCATATTTCCGTCCTTTTTATGGTGCAAGTCGGGCCGGGGCCACAGCCTTCGTCCCCGCCCAACCTCTAACTCCTAACTTCCAGCTCACAACTTCCAACCCCCAACTTCCAACTCTTAGCTCCCAGCTCCCAGCCCATTCTCCACCCTACTGCCGCTGCAACGGCAGCCGGGCCAGGTCCGTCACCGAGAGGATGCCCACCGGCTTCTTGTGGCCGTTCTCCTGCTGGACCACCACCAGCCGATGGATGCGGTTCTCGATGATGCGTTCCACCGCCTGGCTCAGGGGCTCGTCCGGCGCGGCGGTGATCACCTCTCGGGTCATGATGTGTTCGGGCAGGATGTCCGGCAGGGTGGTGAACTCCCGGTTGCTGGCCTCGGCCTTCACCAGGTCCGTCTGGCTGATGAGCCCCTCCAGGTGGCCCTCCTTGTCCACCACCACCACCGCGCTGATGTTCTGCTGGGCCATGGCCTGGGCCACCTTGTCCAGGGGAGTGTCCGGCAGGCAGGCGATGACCCCGTGGTGCATCACGTCCTTCACCCGCTTGTCCCGGGTCTCCACCTTGATCTGCTCCTGGGCCTCGATGATCTCCCGAGGGATCTCCCGAACCTCGCTGTAGCCCCGGCGCACCGCGGTCAGGTTGTCCTGCACCACCTGCTCCCCCCGCTTGCCGAAGTATTTGCGCAGGCTCTTCTCCACCCCGGCCATGAGCTCGTCCTGGCTGATCTGCCGGGCCTGGAGGAAGGGAGTGGCCTTCAGGAAGACGCCCAGGAGCACGATGCCCTGCATGCGCACCTGGAGATCCGGCGAGGTGGCCACTTCTCGGGCGATGGCGGCCGCGTCCAGGTAGAGCACCCGGATCCGCTTGCGCCGGATGATGCGCCGGGCGTACTCGGGGATGTGCTCCCAGACCTCCGCCGGCTCGGTGTAGCGGGATTGGACGAAGACCGTGCCTCCCTCCTGGAGGCCGCTCAGGGGGTTGCCCAGGTTGAAGGCGTTGACGTCGTTCAGGGGCACGAACTCCACGAACTTCAGCTCGCTGTGGATGCGGATGGGCTCCTCCGCTGCGGTGAGGTAGTAGGTGGTGGGCAGGCCCTTCTTCTCGGAGCCGTACTTGGGGTAGGCCTGGACGTAGAGGTTGAAGAGGTCCCCCACGATGGTGGCGATGACCTTGTTGGTGGTCACCGAGCCGAAGCCGCCCACCGAGTGACCCCGCATGGAGAAGGCCCCGGGGGGCCGCACGTCCGGGTCCTGGGCCGTCTCCAGGGCCAGCTCGTGCTTGATGCCCAGGACGAAGTAACGCCGACCGTCCGCCATCATGTTCTGCACCGTGGCGATGAAGTCCCCGGGGCGCACGTCCCGGCTGCCCAGCCCCGCGGAGCCGCTGTAGATGGTGGGGATGCGGTGGATGCGGGGGTAGCCTGGGGCGTCGTTCAGGGCATCGGTGAAGGCGGCCTTGATCTCCGCGGTGAGGGGGTTGCTCTGGCCCATGGGGTTGTCCATGCGCTCCAGCACCGCGAAGGCCTTGGTGTGGCCCAGGGCCTCCACCAGCTCTGGGCCGGGGAAGGGGCGGAAGCAGGTCACATGGACCACGCCCACCTTCAGGCCCATCTCGTCCCGCATGTAGTCGCAGGTGGCCGTGGCCGTCTCCGCCAGGGTGCCCATGCAGACGATGGCGTACTCCGCGTCCGCCATGCGGTAGCTCTCCACCAGGTCGTAGCGCCGCCCGGTGAGCCGGTGGAACTCCTCCATGGCCTCCAGCACCGCCGGCTTGACTCGGTCGTAGAAGTAGCGTTGGGCGATCTTGCCCTTCATGTAGCTGTCCTGGTTCTGGACCACGCCGGACATGACCGGATGGCTGGGGTCCATGAGGTTGCGCAGCTTCTCGCTGGGCGCGCCCACGTACTCCTTCATGAGATCCGGCTCGGGCAGGCGGACGTTCTCGATGGTGTGGGTGGTCAGGAAGCCGTCCTGCACGTTGAAGAAGGGGGTCTCGCTCTCCTCCGCGGCCCGACGGGCGATGAGGGCCAGGTCCGCGGCCCCTTGGGCGTTGCGGGCCATGAGGATGCCCCAGCCTGTGTCCGCCACCCCCATGATGTCATCGTGGCCGGCGTGGACGTTCAGGCTCTGGCTGGTCAGGGCCCGGGCGCCGATGTGGAAGACCACGGGCAGCCGCTTGCCGGAGATGACGTAGAGCACCTCCTTCATGAGAATGAGCCCCTGGCCCGAGGTGAAGTTGGTCACTCGCCCCCCGGCCAGGGCGAAGCCTTCCGCGGCCGAGGCGGAGGAGTGTTCGCTCTCCGGTTCCATGAAGACGAGATGGTCGCCCCAGAGGTTGGTCTGGCCGTTGGCCACGGCCTGGGCGTAGAGGGCGCCCATCACCGTGGAGGAGGTGATGGGGTAGGCGCAGGCGCCTTGGGTCACGTGGGTCTCCACCCAGGCCACCGCGCCACTGCCGTCCGCGGTGGCGGGGATGCCCGGGTAGGGGGGCTGCTGGCTGCTTTCCGTCGAGGATACAGCCGGTTCAGATTGCACTTGGGTTGCCATAGGCGTTTTCTCCTGGCCACTATTCAGCAGTCGATAGATGGAAACAGTCGACAATCGGAAGGGTCTGCAAACGGATGGGTCTGCAAGCCGCTCTCACAGATCGGGGCGAACGGGCGACCCGAGACGGCGAACCTCTGGTGTCCCTGGGCAAAGCCAATACCCCGGGAAATCCGGCGCCGAGGAACCGCTCGTTTCGTCACACGGGAACCGCGTCCTGGGCGGATCGGTCTCCGGTCCCCCGTTGGACGCGGCAAGCGGTCAGCGCTTCATGGGTAGGCTAAATTCTATCACGGACACTAGCAAAATTCAACACAGGGTCAAATTTGCCCCCCTTGAGGTCGCGGACGAAACAGGGGAGGGAACGGGGGCGATGCCCATGCCAGTCGGCCCCAAATTTGCGCGTTTTTCGAGTTGAGGAGTAGAGTAGCAGAGAGCTTGGCAAGCCCTGCTCCGTCCTTTTTCCCTTCGAGCCAGGAGGCCCTGATGGTCACGCCCAAACGAACCCATTTCCCCAGCTGGATCCTGCTCCTCCTGGCTGCCGCGCTCCTCTCCACGGCCGCCTGTCGCAGCGGCCTGGAGCGGGCCACAGTGGCCAAAGT
>CAYQEB010000107.1:10800-14868 GCA_964416395.1 uncultured Caldilineaceae bacterium
CCGGCGAGAAATCCCCCGCGGCCTTGCCTCCGGTGACCAGCGAGCAGGGCCTCTTCGTGGTCCAGGCCACCAGCCAGCTGGATCCCCTGGCCATCAACCAGCTCCACGCCTGGATCCTCCACGTGGAGACCCCGGACGGCCAGCCGGTGGAAGGGGCCACCATCACCGTGGACGGGGGCATGCCCGCCCACAACCACGGCCTGCCCACCGAGCCCCAGGTCACCGAGGAGCTGGGCAACGGCGACTATCGGCTGGAGGGGATGAAGTTCAGCATGCCCGGCCTGTGGGAGATCCGGGTCACCATCACTGCGGGGGGCAAGACGGACACCGCGGTGCTGACCTTGACCCTCTAGCCAGGGTGGCGGGGAAGATGAAGGCGGCAGGGGAAAACGGTGAAGGGAGGGGCGAAGGAGAGATGCCCGGAAAGAACCGTCCGCTGATCCTGCTGATGGGCGCGGTGTTGCTTTTGGCCGGGGCGGCCGGCGTCTGGCTCTGGCGCAGCGCGCCCACCAGCATCCACGACTGGAGCCCGGAAGAGAAGGCGGTCCTGGCCTCCCTCTCCCTGGAGAGCCTGCCGCCCCTGCCGCCGGACCCTTCCAACGCGGTGGGGGACGATCCCCGGGCCGTGGCTCTGGGACACAGGCTCTTCTTCGACACCCGCTTCAGCGCCAACGGCCAGGTGAGCTGCGCCACCTGTCACCAGCCGGAGCGCTACTTCACCGACGGTCTGGCTCGGGCCCACGCCATCGGCGTCACCCCTCGGCACGCCCCATCCATCGTCGGCGCGGCCTACAGCCCCTGGTTCTTCTGGGATGGCCGCAAGGACAGCCAGTGGGCCCAGACCCATGGCCCCCTGGAGAGCCCGGTGGAGCACGGAGGCAACCGCACCCAGTACGCCCACCTGGTGGCCCAGCACTACCGGGACGAGTACCAGGCCCTCTTCGGCCCCCTGCCCGACCTCTCGGACCTGGAGCGCTTCCCCCCGTCCGCGGGCCCGGTGGCGGATCCGGACGCCCGGGCTGCCTGGGAGGCCATGGCCCCGGAGGACCAGGACGCGGTCAACCGGGTCTTCGCCAACCTGGGCAAGGCCATCGCCGCCTACGAACGGCGCATCCTCCACGGACCGGCCCCCTTCGACCGGTACGTGGCCGCGGTCCTGGCCGGCGACCGGGCCGCCGCGGCAGCCATCCTGGACCGGGACCAGGTGGCCGGTCTGCGTCTCTTCATGGGCGAGGCCCGCTGCATCAACTGCCACAACGGGCCCCGCTTCACCAACGACAGCTTCCACAACATCGGCCTGCCCTGGGTGAAGGGCGATCCCCTGGACCAGGGCCGCCTGGCCGCAGTGCCCCAGGTGCTCGCGGACCCCTTCAACTGCCTGGGGCCCTACAGCGACGCCCAGCCCGAGGAGTGTGGGGAGCTCCGTTTCATGAAGACCCAGGGGCCGGAGCTCCTGGCCGCTTTCAAGACCCCCAGCCTGCGCAACGTGGCCATGACCGCCCCCTACATGCACACGGGCCAGTTCGCCACCCTGGCCCAGGTCCTTCAGCACTACAAGCAAGCCCCCCTGGCCTATCCCGGCCACTCGCAGCTGGCCCCCCTGGACACCGTCTCCCAGGAGCAGCTGGGCCAGATCGAGGCTTTCCTGCGTAGCCTCACTGGCCCGGTGAAGGCCCCAGCCGAGCTGCTGGCGCCCCCTGCCGAGGCAGGTCCGTAGCCGGGGTAGTAGACGACGGGCAGACGGCGGCAGACGGCGGCAGACGAGAAGCAGGCGCTCGACAGAAGACAACTTTCCGGAAGCTCCAGGCTTCCGGAAAGCTCCAAACCGATTCGGCTCTGACCGCAGGGCCCTGTCCGGGATCCGCGAAGCCCCTCATCCCATCCGATCCGGGCGGATCCAGTCAGCCAACCGCCCCATCCCCCAATTCTCCAATCGCCTGCCTTTCTTCTTTCTCCCCTTCGGTTCTCCCATCCACGGACCGGCGCCTGGGGGTCCTTTCATCTCGGACGATGCGCCCGTCCTGGATCTGGATCACCCGTTGGGCCCGGGCGCTCAGCTCCTGGTCGTGGGTCACCAGGACGATGGTCTTGCCCTCGGCCACCAGCTCGTCGAACAGCTGGAAGATCTCGTTGGCCGTGGCTGTGTCCAGGTTGCCAGTGGGCTCGTCGGCCACAATGAGAGGTGGGTCGTTGGCCAGAGCCCGAGCGATGGCCACCCGCTGCTGCTCGCCGCCGCTGAGGGCGCTGGGCAGCTTGTCCGCGTGGCCGGCCAGCCCCACTCGCTCCAGCAGGGCCAGGGCCCGCTGACGCCGCTCCCGCCGCTTGAAGGTGTTGCAGAAATCCATGGGCAGGATCACGTTCTCCGCCACGGTCAGGGTGGGCAGGAGCTGGAAGAACTGGAAGACCACGCCCAGGTGGACGCCCCGCCACTTGGCCAGTTGGTTCTCGCTCAGGGTGTGGATGGCCTGGCCAGCCACGTGGATCTGGCCTGTGGTGGGCCGGTCGATGCCCGTGATCATGTTGAGCAGGGTGGACTTGCCCGAGCCTGAGGGCCCCACGATGCTCACGTACTCCCCTGGGTGGATGCGCAGGCTCACATCCTTGAGGACGATCACATCCCCGGCCCCGCTCTCGAAGACCTTCACCACCCGGTGCAGGTCGATGAGGGGAGTGTCTTCTCTCTGGTGCATGGCGCTCCCGTCTGGATGCCCTGGCCCCGGCCGGGCCAGGACCAACGCTTGCTCCTCAGCCGCTGGTTTCTCAGTTATTTGTTTTTCGACTCTCCCCGCCCCTGTCACCGAGGCAGCCCGGCCTGGCTCAGCAGATCCCGGTAGCGCTGGCGCAGCTGCGGGCTGGGCAGGACAGACTCCGCGCCCAGGGGCAGCTCGCCGCTCACCTGGTAGATGAGGATGGCGAAGGAGGCCAACACCTCCGCCGCGCTGAAGTTGCAGTGACCGTAGCGGGGGCTGGGCACGTTGGTGTGCAGGGCCTGGTCCCCCTGGGCCAGGATCTTGGCCCGGTAGAGGGGCTCGTGGGGATAGGGCACCACCTCATCCCCCAGGGTGTGCAGGGTCACCACCGGCACGGACAGATCCCCGGAGGTCTGGTAGAAGGCCTCGATCTCGGCCAGGGCTGCCGGGTCGGCCTGGAAGCGAGCCACCTGCCGATTCAGGCGCAGATCGTTGTCCGAACCGAAGTAGAGGCGGCGGCTGTTGTCGAAGGGCTGGCCGCCCAGCTTGGCCGCGCCGTCGTTGGTGGCGAAGACATTGTACCAGAGCAGCCGCAGGATGGCCTGGATGCCCGACTCCGGGTCGCTGGGATCGTTGGGGATCTTGGCCGTGCGCAGGAGCTGCTCCCGAGCGTGGGGATCCGCCCGCAGGGCCGCCTCGGCCTGGCCTTCGTAGAAGGAGTCCCACTGGTCGATGAGCTGGGTCGGAATCTGCACCGGGCTGCCTGGCAGCACCCCCGGGAAGAAGTAGTCGAAGAGCACCCGGGCATCGCCCCAGTAGTCGATCTGGCGGCGGAAATCCCCCACCGGTCCGCAGGCGGCCAGGCCACCGTCGAAGGTGTCGAAGTAGCGCTCCGTGCCCAGCGCGGTGATGAGCCCACCCTCCGACGGCCCCACCAGGTAGACCCGTCGGGGCGCGCCGTGGGTGGCGGTGAAGATGGCCACCAGGTCCTGGAGATCGGCCAGGCCCTCCTTCACTGCCAGGCCGTTGACGCTGTAGCTGGTGGTGGCGAAGGCGTAGCCCAGCCCGGTCACCATCTCGGGGATGGAAGGGCCGTCGGGGATGGTGAGCTGGTCCTCTGGGATGGCGATGGGCTCGTTGAAGGCCACGTAGCCGTGGGCATAGACCACCAGGTCTCCGTTCCAGCCCTGGGTGGGCATGCAGATGCGGTAGACCGCGCCGCTGGCCTGCTGGCCGTCCGGGTCACAGATGGCCTGGGCCTGGACCGCAGGAGCCGCGCCGGGCAGCAGGCCCGTCAGCAGCAGGGCCCCGGCCAGAACCAGGGTGAGCAACGTCTTCGAGCGTGTGGACAGGGTCATGGCTGGGCTCCTTTTAAGGA
>CAYQEB010000108.1:0-4166 GCA_964416395.1 uncultured Caldilineaceae bacterium
TCGCCTTTGCCCCTGGGATTCTCCTCTGGCTTGTCCCTCTGTTGACCGGCACTACTGGCCCTAGCGCTTTACGCACTTGGATGGCCACTATCTCCATCGCCCTGCTCCCCTTCTTCTACGTCTATGCCCTCTACAAGCACAAGCTGGGCGCGTTGGAGATGCGGGCCAACCGGGCCCTGAGCTTCTACAGCTTCCTGGTCCTCTACGCCACCGGCGTCATGCTCATCTTCGTGACCATGAACCGCTGGCTCCAGCTGGACTCCAACGCCCTCACCTTCTCCCTGATCGCCTCTGTCGTCTCCCTGATCCTGGCCCTGGCCAGCTGGGGCCCCTACCGCCGTCTGGTGAACCTCATCGCCTACGGCAACAGCTACGATCCCAGCGAAGTGGTGGCGATGTTCGCCAACGAGGTGCCCCGGGCCCTGGATCGGGAAAAGCTGGGACAGCTCATCAACTACCGGGTGATGACCAGCCTGCTGGTCCGCCAATCCGCCCTGGTGCAGATGACCGGCCCGGAGCCCTCGCTTCTCTATGCCCGGGGCATCGACTTCGATCTCAAGGCATGGACGCCCGAGGAACTGGAGGGCTTGCTGGAACACGCGGGGCGTTACATCCCCCCGGACCCCCACCCGGACCCCAAGCAGCAGTGGATCCGCCTGGTGATCCCCATTCGCGTGGATGGGCGTCTGCTGGGGATCTGGCTGTTAGGCGGCAAGGAGCCGGACGACTTCTACCCCCAGCACGACATCGACGTGTTGACCACCCTGGCCAACCAGATCGGCGTCACCCTGGAGACCATCCGCCTCTTCACCACCCTGCGCAGCCGGGCAAACCAACTGGAACAGGCCTACCTGGAGCTGCGGCGGGCGGATCGCCTCAAGGACGAGTTCATCCGCAACATCTCCCACGAACTGCGCACGCCCCTCACCGCGGTGCTGGGCTACTCGGAGCTGCTCCAGGTGGGGGAAGGAGGAGAGATCACCCCCGAGCAGGAGGAGATGCTGCAGATCGTCATCGACCACACCAAGGCGGTCATCAACCAGGTGAACAGCATCATTGGCATGCAGATGGCCAAATCCGCCCAGATCGAGAAGTCCCCGGTGAACCTGGCCGACGTAGCCCGAGCCAGCATGCAGGAGGTCCAGATTCTGGCCCAGCGCCAGCGCAACCCCGAGGATCCGCCCCTGGAATTCGCCTTCGAGAGCCCAGAGGACCTGCCCCTGGTGCTGGCCAACCGTTCCCAGATGAGCCAGGTGTTCGACAATCTGCTGAGCAACGCGGTGAAGTTCAGCCCGGACGGGGGGACCATCCAGGTGCAACTGCGGGTGACCCGGCACAAGCTTCAGGTCTACACCGATGACCTGAGCCGGACCGTGCTGGAGGAGAAGCCGGTGGTGGAAGTCTGCATCCGGGATCAGGGCATCGGCATCCCCGCGGAGGAGCTGGAGCACATCTGGGACCAGTTCTACCAGGTGGACGGCTCGGCCACCCGACGCTTCGGGGGCACTGGCCTGGGCCTGGCCCTGGCCCGAGACATCATCGAGACCCACGGGGGCAAGATCTGGGTGGAGTCCGAGGTCAAGGTGGGGTCGGCTTTCTACTTCGTGCTGCCCATCCCGGAGACAGAGGACAAACCCAGCGTGGATGCCGAGCCCCAAATGGCCCAGGAAGCGTCTGAGCCCGAACAGCCCCCCATGAGCAAGCCCCAACCTTCCGCCTGAGCCCACCCATCTCTCCGGGCTCGGCTCCCTTTTCTCTGCCCTTCACTGCCCCTGGACAGGCAGGACGGGCGCACCCTCCTCTGACCAGGGATCGCCCTGCTCCGTCTCCACCCACATCCGTTCCCCATCGCTCCAGATGTGGATCCGCCCGTGACGGTCGTTGCGGAGCAGCCACTGCCCCTGCAGCCGCGCCAGGACCTCCTCCGTGGGGTGGCCGTAGCGGTTCTCGCCCACCTGGATCACGCTGATCCTGGATCCCACCCCGCGTACAAAGGCCTCTCCCGTGCTGCTGGCGCTGCCGTGATGGCCCACCTTCAGCACCTGGGACGCCACAGGCGCCTGGTTCGCCAGCATGGCCGCCTCGCTGGCCAGGCCGGCGTCGCCGGTGAGCAGAACGCTGAACTGGCCGTAGACCAGCTTGAGCACCAGAGACCGTTCGTTCTTGTCGTCCTCCTCCAGGCCCAGGCTGCTCAGCCGCTCCTCGCGGGGCGGCCAGAGCACCCAGAGGGCCGCGCCGTCCCCCAGATCCACCCAGCCGTCCTGCTGCTGCTCCCGGACAGGGATCCCTTGCTCTTCCATAGCCTCTCGCCAGGGCCGGGCGTCCGGGTGCTCCCGGAAATTGCCGCTGGCCAGGGCCATGCCCACGCGATATCGCTCCACCACCGTGGCCTGCGCGCCCATGTGATCCAGGTCCGGATGGGTCATGACCAGCAGATCCAGGCTGCGATCCCAGAAGGGCATGGCCGCGCCCAGCTCGCTGAGCAGGAGCTGCGGGCTGCTTCCCCCGTCCACCAGCACCTGGCGGCCCGAGGGCGTCTGGATCAAGATGCCGTCCCCCTGGCCGATGTCCAGGAAGGTGACGTGAAGGCGGCCATCCGGCTGGGTGAGGGCCAGGCTCCAGACTAGCACGGCGGCCACAGCCACGGATCCGAAAGCCGCTGGCCCGAGAACCCTTCGTCCCCAGGCTGTTCCCGGGCGGGACGGGGACGAAGACCTCATCTGGAGAGGGCCCGGAGGCCTGCCGCGTTGCCGCCACGCCCGCCACCGAGCCTGGATCTCATCCCGCCAGAAGAGGAGGGCCAGGAGCAGATAGGTGGTCCAGAGGGCGCTCAGCCCGTAGCCCGGAACCGCCAGGCTGGCCCCAGGCAGGGCGGCCGTCCATCGGACCATCCACACCGTCCAGGCCAGGCTCAGCCAGGGAATCCAGAGGAGCAGCTGGGCCACAGGGGTCAACCCGGCCAGACCGGCCAGGATGCCCGCGCCGCCCCAGAGCATGATGGCGGGCTGCACCGGCGCGATGAGCAGGTTGGTGAGCAGGCTGACCAGGCTCAGCCTGCCGAAGTAGTGGACCACCAGGGGCAGGGTGGCCAGGTTGGCGGCCAGGGTGACCAGCAGCCCGTCCTGGATCAGGCCCCGGAGCAGGGAGCCGCCCCGAGCCACCAGGCCATCCCCCACACGGTGCTCCGCGAAGGCGGGCCAGATCCGGGCCAACCCCTGGCTGAGCCTGGGCGAGAAGAGGATGAGCCCAGCCGTGGCCGCACTGCTCAGCTGGAAGCCCACGTCCCACAGGGTCAGGGGGTTGAGGAGGGTCATGGCCCAGCAGGCCGCGGCCAGGCTGACCAGGGCCGTGCTCTGGCGCTCCAGGGCGGCGGCCACCACGAAGAGGCTGCCCATGAGGGCCGCCCGCATCACCGCCGGGTCCCCGCCCACCAGGAGGGCGTAGAGACCGATGCCGGCCAGAGTGGGCAGCAGGGCCCGCTTTCGGCCCAGCAGACGCACGCCGAAGGCCATGAGCACCCCGGCGATGAGGGCCACGTTGCTCCCAGAGATGACGATCACGTGGCTGGCGCCGGTGCGGTTGAACTGCTCGTAGAGCTCGTCCGGGATGCCGGCCTCGATGCCCAGAAGCATGCCGTTGGCCAGGGCCGCGTAGGGCTCTGGCAGCATCCGATCCAGGATACGGGCAGCCCGGGCCCGGAGCGCGTACAGTCCCCGGAGCAGGGGCGAACCCTGGTTTGGGCCAGGCAGGGGCTCCACCCGAGGGCTGTTCATCACGCTGTGGATGCCCTTCCGAGCCAGGTAGGCCCGGTAGTCGAAGTCGTCGAAGACCGGCGCATCGGTCAGCCGTCCCCGGGCCTGCACCAGCTGGCCGTAGACGAAACGGGGGCTGCCCCGGCCCGTCTTCAGGCGCAGAAGCCCCTTCACCGGCCGGGGAACCCCGTCCTGGATCAGCTCCGTGACCCGCAGGTGCAGGGTCTGGCGGCCCTCCTTCACCACCGGATAGTTGACCACCGCGCCGCGCACGGTGACGCTGGCCAGCCCTCGGTCGAAAGCCCGGTCCGCGGGCCCGTTGTGCCAGGCCAGATCTTCGGGTCCCCAGCAGGGCTGCACAGGGTGGCTGGCGTAGCGCAGGACGCCGGCCAGCAGGACCAGGGCCAGGGCCAG
>CAYQEB010000108.1:4266-13256 GCA_964416395.1 uncultured Caldilineaceae bacterium
GCCAGGGGCAGCAGCCAGAGGCCAGGCGGCAGATGGCAGGGTAGCCAGCCCTGTTGCCAGGCCAGACTGCCCAGGAAGAGACCGGTCAGGTAGGCCAGGGTCAGGAGGAGCAGGGTCATGGGATGGTGGGGTGTGAGGGCAGTGGGCCGGTCGAGTGGTCCGCGGGAAGGGGCGGGCCGGTGTCCTCAACACTATATTCTGGAAATCCCTGGGAGCCAATCTCGCAAACCCCCGATCTTCCAGGCCTCTGAACCCTCGTGGCGCCTGGAGACGACCCACTAAAACGGTTAAACCCTGCTTCCGCTTCCAGCCAAAATGTGGTATAAATTGCGTAGCATCCCCGCGTACGGATCCGCACACCGGCACACATCGCCAGGGCGGCCTACCCTCTCCCCCAAGGACGGCCCGCCCGCAGAGCCTCGGATCCGGCTTCCAGCCACAGCTGCAACCGGCAACATCCGTGATCCTCTTCGAAGCATCGACTGTGTAAAGGAGGTTCCCTTGCACGCATTCGAGTATGTGGCGCCTCTCAGCGTGGACGACGCCGTGACCTTGCTCCAGGAGAGCGGCGGCGCGGCCCAGGTGCTCAGCGGCGGCACGGATCTCATCCCTCAGATGAAGGAGGGTCGGCGTCGCCCGCCCCTGGTGGTGGACGTGAAGCACATCCCGGAGCTCAATGAGCTGGTCTACGATCCGGTGGAGGGGCTCTGGCTGGGAGCAGCCGTGCCCTGTCACCGCATTGTGGGCAACGGGGCCATCGCCCGGGCCTATCCCGGCCTGGTGGAGGCCATCTCCATCATCGGCGGGATCCAGATCCAGGGGCGAGCCACTGTGGGCGGCAACCTCTGCAACGCCTCCCCGGCCGCGGACTCCATCCCCGCCCTGATCGTGCATCGGGCTGTCTGTCACATCACTGGGCCGGATGGCGCACGGACCGTCCCAGTGGAGGATTTCTGCACCGGGCCAGGCCAGACGGTCCTGGCGCCGGGGGAGCTGCTGGTGCGGATCCACGTGCCTGCACCCTCTCCCAACCAGGGGGGAGCCTACCAGCGCTTCATCCCCCGCAACGAGATGGACATCGCCGTGGTGGGGGCTGGCGCGGCCCTGGTCCTGGACGAAGGGGGGCAGGTGATCCAGTCGGCCCGCATCGCCCTGGGCGCGGTGGCCCCTCGTCCCCTCTTCGTGGAGGAGGCCGGGGCCTTCCTGGCCGGCAAGCCTGTCTCGGAGGAGGTCCTGGAGGAGGCGGCTCGCCTGGCCCGGGAGGCGGCCCGGCCCATCACGGACATGCGGGGCACCGCGGCCCAGCGCAAGCATCTGTCCCAGGTGTTGACCCGCCGGGTGCTGCTCCAGGCGGTGCAGCGGGCCCGAGGCGAAGAAGCAGGGAGGAGGAACGGACATGCCTAGCAAAGTGATGGTCTCGACCCATCTCAACGGCCAGGAGGTCACCTTCCTGTGCGAGCCGCGCCAGACCCTGCTGGAGGTGCTGCGGGAGGAGCTGGGTCTGACCGGCTCCAAGGAAGGCTGCGGCAACGGCAACTGCGGCGCCTGCAACGTCCTGCTGGACGGGGTGCTGGTCAACTCCTGCCTGGTGCTGGCCGTGGAGACGGAGGGGCGCACGGTGACCACCATCGAGGGGCTGACCCCGCCGGACCAGCTCCTGCCCATCCAGCAGAAGTTCCTGGAGCACGCCGCGCTCCAGTGCGGGGTCTGCACCCCGGGCTTCATCGTCTCCGCCCAGGCCCTGCTGGAGCAGAATCCCCAGCCCACGGAAGGGGAGGTGCGCCGCTGGTTGGCGGGCAATCTCTGCCGCTGCACCGGCTACGACAAGATCGTGCGGGCTGTGCTGGACACGGCCCAGACCCTGGCCGGGAATTCGGCCCAGGATTCGGACCAGGAGGTGGGAGGATGAGTGTGGATCCCCAGCGCGACCCGGTGAAAGGCCAGAACGGACAGAACGTCGGTCAGGGCGGCGGGAAGAACGGCTACAGGGTCATCGGCAGCCGCCCCCTGCGGCCCGACGGCACGGACAAGGTGACGGGCCGGGCCCGTTTCGGCGCGGACATCCGCCTGCCCGACACCCTCTACGGCAAGATCCTGCGCAGCCCCCACGCCCATGCCCGCATCCGCGCCATCGACACCAGCCGGGCCCAGGCCCTGCCTGGGGTCAAGGCGGTGGTCACCGCGGCGGACCTGCCCAGCGTGGAGAGCAAGATCCAGGACCTGGGCGAAGGGGCCATCAACCTGCGCTACCTGAGCGACAACCTGCTGGCCCACAGCAAGGTCCTCTACCACGGCCATCCCATCGCGGCGGTGGCGGCCACCAGCCCCCACATCGCGGAGGAGGCTCTGGCCCTGATCCAGGTGGAGTACGAGCTCTTGCCCCCGGTGTTGGACGCCCGCTCGGCCATGGCGGAGGATGCCCCCATCCTCCACGAAGATCTGCGCACCGACGAGATGGGCGTCCGAGGGGACAGGCCCACCAACGTGGCCAGCCACCTGCGCCACCAGCGGGGGGACCTGGAGGCTGGGTTCGCGGCCGCGGACGTGATCGTGGAGCGGGAGTTCTTCACCAGCCCGGTCCACCAGGGCTACATCGAGCCCCAGGCGGCCACGGCCCTCTACAACGCGGACGGGCAGATCACCATCTGGACCACCACCCAGGGGCCCTTCAGCGTCCGGGAGCAGGTGGCCCAGGTGCTGCAGATCCCCATAGGGCGGATCAGGGTCATCCCCACGGAGATCGGCGGGGGCTTCGGTGGCAAGATCAACGTCTACCTGGAGCCGGTGGCCGTGCTCCTCTCCCGGAAGGCCGGCCATCACCCGGTGAAGATGGTCATGAACCGGGACGAAGTGCTCAAGGCCACCGGGCCCACTTCCGGCTCCTACATTCGGGTGAAGATGGGGGCCAACAAGGAGGGCAAGATCACCGCGGCCCAGGTCTTCATGGCCTACGAGGCCGGGGCCTATCCTGGCTCGCCGGTGGGGGCCGGCGCTGGGGTGATCCTGGCCCCTTACCGGCTGGAGAACCTGCAGATCGATGGCTACGACGTGGTGGTGAACAAGCCTCGAGCCGCGGCTTACCGGGCTCCCGGGGGCACCAACGCCGCCTTCGCCTCGGAGACGGTCATCGACGAGCTGTGCGAGAAGCTGGGCATGGATCCCCTGGAGTTTCGCCTGATCAACGGGGCCAAGGAGGGGGATAGGCGGGCGGATGGGCCGGTCTACGCCCGCATCGGCTATCTGGAGACGGTGAAGGCCATCCAGGCCCATCCCCACTACACCGCTCCCCTGGAGGGCAAGCACCGGGGCCGGGGGGTGGCCTCTGGCTTCTGGTTCAACTGGGGCGGCCGGTCCAGCGCCACCGCCAGCCTCAACGCGGACGGCAGCGTGAGCCTGGTGGAGGGCTCCCCGGACATCGGCGGCACCCGAGCTTCCATCGCCATGCAGCTGGCCGAGTCCCTGGGCATCCCCTACGAGCAGGTCAAGCCCCAGGTCACGGACACGGACTCGGTGGCCTACAACGACGTGACCGGCGGCAGCCGCACCACCTTCGCCACGGGCCTGGCCGCCTACGAGCTGGGCCAGAAGCTCAAGGCGGAGATGCTCCGCCGCCTGGCCGACCTCTGGGAGACCGAGCCGGAGGCCATCCATTACGAGGATGGGGTCTTCTCCCACGGGGAAGAGCGGTTGGGCTTCCAGGAGGCCGCGGCCAAGATCCACGAGACCGGTGAGCCGGTCATGGTCTCCACCACGGTCTACCCCAAGGGGGTGGGGCCAGGTTTCGCCACCCACGTGGTGGACGTGGAGGTGGACCCGGAGACGGGCAAGGTGACCATCCTGCGCTACACCGCGGCCCAGGATGTGGGCAAGGCCATCCACCCCAGCTACGTGGAGGGGCAGATCCACGGGGGCGTGGCCCAGGGCATCGGCTGGGGGCTGAACGAGGAGTACGTCTACGACCAGGAGGGGCATCTCCTCAACGCCAGCTTCCTGGACTACCGCATCCCCACCGCCCTGGACCTGCCCATGATCGACACGGTCCTGGTGGAGGCGCCCAACCCAGGCCATCCCTACGGCGTGCGCGGGGTGGGGGAGGTGCCCATCGTGCCCCCGGCCGCAGCCCTGGCCAACGCCATCTACCGGGCGGTGGGCGTGCGCATGAACGTGCTGCCCATGTCCCCGGCCCGCATCCTGGAGGCCATCTGGGCCAAGGAGGCCCAGGCCAAGGAGCCGGTCTAGCCATGCCCACGGTGTGGATCCCGCCCCTCCTGCGGGAGCTGACCGGCGGCCAGGAGAGGGTGACCGTGCCCGGCCGCACGGTGGGCGAGGTGATCCAGGCCCTGGAGGAGCGGTTCCCGGGCATCCAGGAGCGGCTCTGCCAGGGCAATCGGCTGCGCCCAGGCATCACCGTGACGGTGGACGGCGTCCTGGGCGCCAAGGGGCTGCGGGAGGCGGTGAGCCCGGAGAGCGAGGTCCACTTCGTGCCGGCCATCGGCGGCGGCTGAGGCAGACCCGATCCGCCCACGGGACGCGACCACGGGGCACAGTGTCGCTGTGCCCCGTCACGTTTCTGCCTGGGATCTTGCTGCAGGATCTCTCAGAAGCGTTCTTTTCAGCCAGGTCCTCGCTACTTCTGGACCAGGGGCAGGAAGAGGAGCTGGTCCTGGCCGGAGCGGTAGGCCACCCGCAGGGCCTGGAGGGGCTGCCTGCTCCCGTCGCCCACCAGGAAGAGGGTGGCGATGCCCTGGTTGCCCAGGACAAAAGGCGGAATGTCGAAGAGGGTGGCCCCAGAGGTGGGCACGGCGGCCTTCAGGTCGTAGCGCCCGTAGGGGAGGGTCACGTAGCCGCTCTCCTTGCGGTAGAAGAGGCTCTCGAAGGTGGGAGCCAGGAAGCCCCCGGCCTGGGTGCGCACGTCCAGCACCGTGTCCGGGGCCGTGAGCGCGAAGGGGGCCACGTGGACGACGCGCAGTTTGCCCTTGCCCAAGACCGGCAGGCTGTTGTCGTCTGTGAGCTTGAGCAGCTCCAAGGGGAAGCCGTTGGAGCCGCCGACGTAGACCAGGGTGTACTCCTTCTCCTCCGGCGTGAAGGTGAGGCTGACGGGGGGAATGGTGCCGCTCTTTCCGGTGACCTTCACCTGGGTGGCGAGGCCACTGGGCAGGGACATGTAGCCGCCGGTGGTCTCCAGGTAGGCTAGATCCTTCACCTGGATGAAGGTGGTGGTGTTGCTGATGGTCACCGTCACCTGGGAGTCCGGGGCATTGGCCGCAAAGGGCGAGGCGTGGACGAACCAGATCTTGGCCGTGGGGATGGTGTTCTGGGGCGTGGTCTCCTCGGCCCGGGCGGGTTGGCTCCACCAGCCCAGGCCGGCCAAGGCCAGCAGCCCGGCGAAAGCCAGGGCCAGGACCAAGCCTCTAGATGAGAAAGTGGTTTGGGGTGAATCTGGACTGTTCATGGGGCCTCCTTTGTGGAGCGAGCGGGAGACACAGTCCGGTCAGCTCGCAGATGGCCCAGTCCAGGCAGCGGCGGTGGGAACGGGGGACTGGCTCAGTGACCGGGGATGGTGCCCTGGCTGGGTTGGTTCACCACCAGGGGCAGGAAGATGTTCATCATGCCGTTCCCGGCGTTGGTCTGGGATGCCAGCAGGCCCAGGCCAGCCAGGGTGAGGATCAAGGCGAAGGCGATGGTGATCAGCTTGCGGCGCAGACGGTTGGGGTGGGACATATGGACGCTCCTTCTCTGTGGGGCTTCGTCAGCGAGTGACGTCGCCGGGTGAAAACCTCCAGTCGACCGTGCCAAAACTTGGGAGAAGCACTGGGTGAGAAATCCCCAAAACACTTTTTCGGTGCTCCGCCCAAAACAGAATACCAAATATTGGACGAAATAGCCACCCTCGCACGGAACCCGGACGTATCCCCCCGATTTTCTCTGCGTGCGGAAACCCTTCCGGAAGCGCCAGGCTCCCGGGAGGATCGAGCCCCTTTGGGCTGTGGGAACAGCGATCCATTTGGGCGGACATCTCGGAACGCATCCCCAGAGGGTTGCGCCCCCACGCGGAGCCTGCCCTCACTCTCTGCCCTTGCCCCAGTCTAGTCAAGGAGGTGTTGACCATGACCCCATCCACTTCTGACCCCGCTGTCCAGGCCATCCTCGCAGTGTTGGACCGCAACCTGCAGAGCATCTGGGACGGGGATCCTCAGGCCTACCGGGAGACCACCGCCGAGGATGTTTCCTTCTTCGAGTGGTACATCTCACCCCAGCGCATCGACGGCCTGGATTTCCACCTGCGGGAGATCCGGGTCCATGCCCAGGTGTTGGCCGGCGCTTCCGGGGAGCAGCCCCGCATCGAGCACGAGATCCTCCAACCCCGGGTGCAGATCTACGGCGCCACGGCCATCGTCACCTACACCCTCTTCGTCCGCGCGGTGACCGACGGGGGCGTGGTCCACCGCAGCCACAACGAGACCCGGGTCTTCCACAACTTCGGCAGCTCGGAATCGCCGGCGTGGAAGCTGGTCCACTGCCACAAATCGCCGGTGGCCACCGAGGCCAGCCTGGCCAGCGCGCTGCGCCGGTGATCCCGCCACTGGCCGATCTCATCGTCGCCCAATCTCGCCACCAAGCTGCATGGCCGATCCATCGTGCAGCGGCCGTTCCTGTGGCTGGAGAGCCGGGCATTTTCATAAAAATTTTCCCAAAAATTGACGGGGAAAGGGCCGTCCAGTATAATTGATTTCACCCCCATCTGTTCATCGATCGACTTCGTCGGTGGCGCCAATCTGCAGATCAACCACAAATCTAGCCCTGAAGGAGGGACGACTATGGCATTCACCCTACCACCGCTACCCTACGACTACACGGCTCTGGACGCAGTGATCGACGCGCCCACCATGCTGATCCACCACACCAAGCACCACGCGGGCTACACCGCGAACCTGAACAAGGCGGTGGCCGGCACCAAGTTCGAGAACATGTCCATCGAGGAGATCCTGCGCAACATCAACGACGTGCCGGAGGAGATCCGCACGGCCGTGCGCAACAACGGCGGTGGCTACGCCAACCACAGCCTCTTCTGGACCATCATGAGCCCGGATGGGGGCGGTGAGCCCTCCGGTGAGCTGGCCCAGGCCATCAACGCCGCCTTCGGCAGCTTCGACGCCTTCAAGGAGAAGCTGAGCACCGCGGCCAAGACCCGCTTCGGCAGCGGCTGGGGCTGGCTGGTGGTCAAGCCCGACGGCAGCCTGGATGTCTACAGCACCCCCAACCAGGACAGCCCCTACATGCAGGGCGACACCCCCATCCTGGGCATCGACGTCTGGGAGCACGCCTACTACCTGCGCTACCAGAACCGCCGGGCCGCCTACGTGGACCTGTGGTGGGGCATCGTCAACTGGCCCCAGGTGGAGGCGAACTACGCCGCGGCCAAGTAGTCAGGGCCAGGCGGCTGCACGCCGCATCGTTTCCAGGATCACTTGCCTGGATCAGTCACTCCAGAAAGCCGAAACGACCTCCCAATCTGGGAGGTCGTTTGCTTTGACGGGCGCCCAGGGGCCAGCTCAGCGGACCAGGAGCCGATCCACCGCCGCGGCCAGCTCGGCCAGGGTGCTCACCTGGAGGATGCTGTCGCACAAGGGCGCGTACTTCAGCATGTCGCTGTCCCCGGCGCCCCAGAGCAGGGGCGACTCCGGGTTGAGCCAGATGGTGTGGCGGCTGCGACGGGCGATCTCCTGGAAGATGTCCAGCCGGGGATCGTTGTAGTTGTTGCGGCCATCCCCCACCAGGATGAAGGTGGTGCGGCTGTCGATGGTGTCCATGAAGCCCTGGGCGAAGTTCTCCAGGCTGTGGCCCAGATCCGTGCTGTAGTAGCCCGGGGGCAGGCGCACCAGCACCTGTTCCACGGCCTCCCGGGCCTCCTTGCCCACGAAATCCGGGGTGATGTATTCCAGGTGGTCGATGAAGGCGAAGGCGTGGGTCTTGCTCACCTGGTCCTGGAGCTCGTAGAGCAGGCTGAGCATGAGCTCCGAGCAGTGGCGCATGGAGGTGCTCACGTCGCAGATGACCACCAGCTTGGGCTTCAGGTGCCGGTTGCGATGCCGGATGTGGAAGGGCACGCTGCCGTGGCGCAGGTTGGCCCGGATGGTGGCCTTGGCGTCCAGCTGACCGGTCTTGGCCCGTTTCTGGCGCAGGGCCACCCGGCTGCGCAGGAGCGCGGCCAGCCGCCGCACCTCCCGGCGCAGGAGATCCATTTCCCGGTCGCTCAGGGCGTTGAAGGGGCGGTGGAGCAGCCCGTCGATGCCCTCCTGTTCCGGTGGCTGCTGGCTCATGTTCTCGGCGATGCGCTGACCCACGAACTGCTCCACCTGCTCCTGCAGGCCCTGTTGGTTGGCTCGCAGCAGCTGACGCATCTGCGCCAGCCGCTGCTTGTTCATGCCCATCTTGCTCAGGAGCTCCATGAGCTCCCGCAGGGCGTCCTGCACCTCCTGGAACTGGAGGGCCCGCAGCATGCGCCGGGTCATCCACTCCCGGTAGCGCATGTCGTCCGCCCGGCTCAGCCCCACCAGCTTGCCCAGCTGCTCCAGCTCCTGGGGGGAGAGCTGCTCCCCGCGCAGGAGCTTCTCCATCATCTGGCGCAGGCGGTCGCTGAACTGGCGCAGGGCCTCCGCCAGCATCTGGGCCTCCTCCGGGGAGAGGTCCTGGGTCAGGTCGGCCAGGGGCGGTGTGTCCCCGCTGCCGAAGAAGAGGGGGAAGAGCTCCTCGAAGACAGGGATGTCCCGGGCTTCCTTGACCAGGGTGGCCCGCAGGCTGAGGCGGAAGGTCTCCCGTTCCTGGATCCCCAGGCTGTCCACGGCCTGGAAGGCGTCCGCGCTCTCGGCCAGGCTCACCCGCACGCCGCCGGCCCGCAGCGCGGCGATGAACTGGACGATCCGTTCTTCCATGGCGGGGCTCCTTCTACAGGTTCAATTTCGATGCGCTCAATTTCGATGCGCTCAATT
>CAYQEB010000108.1:13356-14626 GCA_964416395.1 uncultured Caldilineaceae bacterium
TCAATTTCGATGCGCTCAATTTCGATGCGCTCAATTCCACTGGCTGCGTCGGGGGTAGGGATCCTCCCAGTCGTCCTGGCTGGGGGTTTGGGCCAGGCGTCGGCGCACCTTCTGCAGGTCGCTCTCGTGCTTGAGCAGCACGCTCAGGGTGGTCTCCAGGGTGTGGGCGTCCAGGGCGTTGGCGTTCAAGGCCACCAGGGAGCGGGCCCAGTCCAGGGTTTCGCTGATGGAGGGGGCCTTGCGCAGATCCATGCCTCGCAGGCGCTGGACCAGCTCCACAGCCTGGCGGGCCAGCTTGGGGGCCAGCTTGGGGACCTTCAGCCGCACCACGCCCAGCTCCTGCTCCAGGGAGGGGTAGCCGATGAAGAGGTAGAGGCAGCGCCGCTTCAGGGCCTCGCTCAGCTCCCGGGTGTTGTTGCTGGTGAGGATGACCAGGGGGCGGTGGACGGCCTCCAGGGTGCCCAGCTCCGGCACGCTCACCTGGAAGTCGCTGAGCACCTCCAGCAGGAAGGCCTCGAACTCCGCGTCGGCCCGGTCGATCTCGTCGATGAGCAGGACCGTGGGCTCCGGGCTGAGGATGGCCCGCAGCAGGGGGCGCTGGAGCAGGAAGCGCATGGAGAAGAAGACGTCCTCCTCTGCGGCCAGGCGGTCCGCAGCCTCGGTCAGGGAACGGGCGTCGGCCAGGGTCTCCTGGAGCTTGTCCCGCAGGAGCTGGGTGTAGAGGAGCTGCTTGGCGTACTCCCACTCGTAGAGGGCCTTGGTCTCGTCCAGCCCCTCGTAGCACTGAAGGCGGATCAGCTCCCGGCCCGTGGCCCCGGCCACCGCCTTGGCCAGCTCCGTCTTGCCCACCCCGGCCGGCCCTTCGGTCAGCAGAGGCTTCCCCAGCTCCTGGCTCAGGAAGACGGTGGTGACGATCTCGTCGTTGGCGATGTACTGCTGCTGGCTCAGGGCCTGCTTCACGTCGTCGATGGATTGGAACTGCCGGATTGAACTCATGGATGGAAGGCTCCTTCCTTCGGCGCACGTCCGGCCGAAGCGTCTTGGCGCTCTCCTCGGCCGAGAACGTCCACTGCAACCTCAACTGCAACAGGTCCATGTCGGGTTTCGGGCCCGTCTCTGGCCTGTCGGAACTAGTGTACCCGAACCGGGAAACCTTTGTAAAACACCCCGGAAATGTCTCCAGGATACCCTGATCGGGCCAGGGAGTGTGTAGGAACGGGCCCAAAATGGGGGCGGGAAGCGAAGACTGGACGGTGATCGGTGGATCGGT
>CAYQEB010000109.1:0-7676 GCA_964416395.1 uncultured Caldilineaceae bacterium
GACAAGTCCGTCAACTGGAACAGCCCCGACAAGTCTGTCAACTGGAACGAAACCATCGCGGAATACCTGTCCATCTGGTAGGTTCGCTGCACCGGCATGGATCGGTGCGCCTGACTCCGCACCGATCCCGCAGTTCAACAGTCCCGAAAAGCAATCGCCCATAAAAGCCCGGGAGGAGGCAAGTTGCCCTTCCGGGCTTTTTTCGATCCGTAGCATTCCAAGCACAGGCGCACGAAATCCCCCGATCCCTGCCACCGCCCAGTTTTTCATCTGGGCGGTTTCGTGTGTTTGGGGCCAATTTCGAGGAGAGAACCGGCCTGCGTAAGTGCTCTTACATTAGACATCGTCGGTGAGGACTATACAGGAACAGGGTGTCTCTCCCGGGAGTCTTCAGATGCCACCTCCGTTTGTACACAGTCTCAGTTTGCAGACACAGTTTGTAGACACAATCGGTTGATCCGCCAGCACGCGAAGCATAACCTGCACGATGAGAAAAAGAGGAGAGTAGCTATGAGGAGCAGAACGTTGTTGATATTCGTGATCGGGGCCCTCTTTCTGAGCGCCTGCGCTTCCGGCGTGGCGCCTCTGTCCACTATTGCCGGCCCCAGCTTGGGAACGGCAGCCCTGGATCCAGCGGCCAACACCCTGGCCGCCGCGGACGCGGCCCCAAGCACCAGGAACAACGCCCGAGAGTTCGAACCCGGCCTGTTGGCCGGCGGCCCAGTCAAGGTGAAGGCCCGGTCCTCGGGCCCGGATGTGCGCTGGATCCTGCCCGGGCCTCGCCGCCTGGACCCAGCAGTCTTCGGCACACCGGATATGCCCCTGGGCTTTGATGCGGACGTGGGGGTGCCCCTGGAGGCCCGCCTGACCAACGAGGACGGCACAGCCTACACCACCACAGCCGGCCCCACCCCCTTCTCAGACAGCTACGCCCAGATCAGCGGCGCCTTCAAGCTCAAGGTGAAGGACGTCACCCTGATCGATGGCCCCACCACCAAGGACAAGGCCGCTTTCCTGGCGGTCTTCACCGGCCCCAACGGGAAAGAGTACCGGGTGCGGCTGCTGAAAGTGCTCCCCAAGGGTCCTGTGCACGCCTTCTTCGGCGGGGTGGCCACCAACATCGTCCAGCACGGCGGCACGGGCATCGGCACCCGGCTCATGCCAGAGGTCTACTCCTACGTGGCCTTTTGGGGTGTGGCGGAGTTGACCGTGGACGGCGAAGTGGTGGCCTCCAACCGGCTGGTCCATGGCATGATCACCAACCGGGTCCGGGACGAGGAGTACCGGCTGGTCTTCAACGGCGAAGCGGACAACAGCCGCATCCACATGCACCTGATCCTGCCGCCCGTGATCGTCACCCCGGACGGCCCCATGCCGGAACCGGTTCCCACAGGCTTCATCCTGCCCAACGGCCAGGAGCAGCCCTTCCTGCACATCATGTACGAGGACGTGAGCATCAAGAAGTAACCCCATCGCCCTCATCGATTCGGGCCGGATCGGGCTGCCTGCGTCCCGGGTGGCCCGATTCGGCTTTTGTCTTTCCGGGGTTCGGATGGGCCCTGGGCTCGGATAGACCGGTGTACTGGCTCGCTCCAAGGGGCCGTTGTCTCAAATCCTCGGACAGCGGTGCAAATCCTCTACAAAACTGGGCCCGGGCATGGGATCCGAACCGCCTGGGGACTCTCGCCACTCCCTTCCTGGCTAGGGGATGTATAATGCCTAGCGTTCACTTGGCCCCCGCTGCCTCAAGGCTTTTCCAGAGAGACAGATCACCCGAACAGATCACCCGAACAGAAAAAATCAGATCTAGAGAACCAGGAGAGAAAGAACCATGGCGAGAATCCGCAAAGTGAAAAGTGTGTCCTCTTCTCGCACGGAGCTGCCCAACCATTTCGAGCTGATGCCCCTGCCGGCCCTGGGCGGGCTTGTTTTCGGCTTCTTGCTGGGCTTCATTGCAGCGGAGGTGGCCTTCTATCTGCGTCCCCATCCCCTGCACTGGGCCGTGGCCGGAGGCGGAGGCGCTCTGGGCTACCTGATCGGGCTCTTCTACGCCAACCGCAACCCGTTCTGAGGAGAGTCAGGGGCGGCATCGCTGGCTTCCCATGCCCCGGAGAGCCTCTGTCCTGGACCGCCTTTGCCCTGAACAGTTTTCTGTCTTGGACAGCATCTGTGTGGATTGACATTATCTAGCTGACGCCTCTTTGGAAGGAGCACGCAACCTATGAACCCAACCATCTTTGAACTGGGCCCGTTTTCCTTGCAGTGGTATGGGCTGTTCATCGTGGGGGGCGCTTTCATCGCCGCCTGGCTCTCTGCCCGGCGAGCCGAACGAGCCGGGGAGAATCCGGACCACATCTGGAATCTGCTGGCCTGGACCCTGGTGCTGGGCATCATCGGCGCCCGGGCCTACCATGTATTCAGTTCCCCCGCGGATGGCGGCGGCTGGTCCTACTACCGAGAGAACCCCATCGAGGCCATCAACTTCTGGAACGGGGGCTTTCGGGGCCTGGGGATCTACGGTGGGCTGATCGGCGGTCTGATCGCTATCGTGGGCTACACCTGGTATCATCGCCTGAACTTCCTCAAGTACCTGGACTTCATCGCCCCCAACGTGCTCCTGGCCCAGGCCATCGGACGCATGGGGAACTTCGTCAACCAGGAGCTCTACGGCCCGCCCACGGATCTGCCCTGGGCCTTCCACATCAACCCCAAATACCCTTGCCTGACGCCTTTCAACCTGCCGGAAGGCATCCAGCCCTGCGGCGCGGCCAACCTCACACCGGAGAGCTTGGCCTGGTACGCCAACAACGGCTTTCACCCCACCTTCTTCTACGAGGCCGGCTGGAATCTGCTCATGTTCGGCCTGCTGACCTTCGTTCTCTGGCGCTTCGGCCGCCGGCTCCGCCAAGGAGACGCCGCGCTCATGTACCTCATCGCCTACCCGGCCGGCCGCTTCTGGGTGGAGTGGTTCCGCCCGGACGCCTGGACCATCGGTTCGCTGGCCACGGCCCAGTGGATCGCCCTCATCGGCATCGCCATCGGCGTGGTGGGGCTGATCCTGCGACACCGGAACTGGCGCCCGGAGGATCACCCGGAAGAGACCTTGGACACCCCGGCCAGGGGCGAATTTGCCCAGCCGTTGACGTCGCCCTGAGAATGGGGTATGGTAGGCGCCAGCCCCACCCTGCATTGCCCCCGGTTCAGCCTCCCGGGGCACTCTTTCAGTACGCAATCATCCAGTCCATGCAAGCAGCAGTTGGCACCCAGGAGTAACTCGATCCATGGCCAAAACGAAAACGGCGAGAGCAACAAAAGCCAAGAAGAGAACCTCGAAAGCCAAAGGGAAGAGCTCGGGGAAGACAGCGGCCAAACCCAAGGCGAAGCGTCAGGCCCGCAGCAGCACCGCCCGTCCCAGCCGCGAGGAGCTGCGAGCCATGGCAGCCCGGCGGCGACGCAACACCAACCTGATGCTCATCGGTGGGGCCGCGGCCATCGTGCTGTTGGTGGGCTGGCTGGTCTTCCTGGCCATCCGCAACCAGCAGCCCGTGGGCTCCGAGCAGCGAGTGGCCACCCAGGGCAACGCCCACATCGCATCCGGGAACCCGTCTCCCATCCAGTACAACACCACACCCCCCACCTCCGGCCCCCACTACGGCGGCATCGTGAACTGGGGGGTCTACCGGGCGCCTCAGCGCTACGAACAGGTGCTCCACAACCTGGAGGACGGAGGCGTGGCCATCTACTACCAGTGCGATGACGGCTGCCCGGAGCTCTTCCAGCAGCTGGAGGAGGTGGTCCAGCCCTACGTGGATGACGGGCGACATGTGCTGCTACTCCCGAACGACCCCACCTGGACGGTCAACGGCAGCCAGCCCTTGCACCAGGATATGGGCGCTCGCATCGCGGTGACGGCCTGGCAGCGCATCGACAAGTTCGACGAGTTCGATGCCGAGCGTATCCGAGCCTTCATCGAACGCTACGAAGGGATCGATCATCACCAATGAACGCGTCGCTAGCCATCTCGTTCCTTCGTTCCAAGCTCAGCTCCAGGTTGGGCGGTCGGGCTCGAGCTGATCGCTTCTGGGAGGTGGATGCTCTGCGTGGGGTGGCCATCGTGATGATGGTGATCTACCACTTCGTCTACGATCTCTACTTTTTCGAGATCACCGACACCATCTTCACCAATCCCTTCTGGTTCTACTTCCAACGGGTCACCGCCTCCACCTTCATCGTGCTGGTGGGTGTCTCCCTGGCCATCACCTATCAGCGGGCCCGGCAGCGAGGCGTCCCTGGGGTGACGCTCCTGGGCAAGTACGTGCGGCGGGGGCTGCGCATCTTCGGCTGGGGGCTGGTCATCTCGCTGGGCACCTACTTTGCCCTGGGGCCGACCCTCTACATCCGCTTCGGCATCCTCCACTTCATCGGGACGTCCATCCTGCTGGCCTATCCCTTCCTGCGCTGGCGCTGGGCCAACGCCCTGCTGGGTGTGGCCTTCATCATCGGCGGAAAGTTCCTGCAGCGTCAGACCTTCGACCTGCCCTGGCTGGTCTGGCTGGGCTTCGAACCGGCCAACCATGTCTACGTGGACTACTTCCCGGTGATCCCCTGGTTTGGCGTGGTGCTCCTGGGGATCTTCGCCGGGAACATGCTCTACCGGCCGGAAGGACGCACCATCCAGCTGCCGGACCTCTCCCGGATCGGGGCGATCAAGGCGCTGCAACGCATGGGGCAGCACTCCCTGCCCATCTACCTGCTCCATCAGCCGGCCCTCTTCGCCATCCTGATCCCGCTTCTCTGGCTCCTGGGCCTGCTGTAGAGGAGTCGTCCTGGCAATATCATTGCAGCGGACACCGTAGCGGACACTGTAGCGAACATCGTAACGGGCACCGTAGCGCACACCACGGCACAACATCCAGATTGTTCCACTCCAGGCCTGGCGGGTTTCGAAGAACCTGTTCAGGCCTGTTCTTCTGTGCGCACTGTTCCGTGCATTTTCTCACACGGTTGTTTCGTGCGGTTGCATTTCACAAGGAGAATGCTCCATGGAAACCCCGGAGGCCGGTTTGAAAGTCCGTTCCTGGTACGGGCTGCCTGGCGAGATCGTCATCGAGCACGACTTCTGGCACTTGGTCAAGGTGGGGTCCGTCTCTCTGCCCCACCCACCCCTGGTCAATCTGTTCATCCGCCGGGGCCTGCCCCGCCGAGAGCGTCGGCGGCTCAGCTACTGGCACGAGTTCGGCCATCTGCAGACCCTGCCCCTCGCCTTCCTGCACCTGTTCTGGCTGCTTCGGCCTGGAGCGCCCCGTCCTCGGAGCGGCAAGGAACGCCTGGCTCGCCTGGCCGCCCTTCTCCTGGCCCACGAGGCCATGTGGGAGCTAGCGTCCGAGAGCTACGTGGTCTGGAAAGCCGGCCCGTCCTATCGGCAGGTCTACAGGAGGCATCCCAACCCATGGCTGCGCTGGTTCTGGATAGGGATGGCCGGGTTGGCCCTGGCAGCCTCCTGGGTGGCCCGGGGCAGTCCCACACCCTCTCCACGGGAAGAGTGAGCGCAAACCAGTTCCCCCAAAACAACATTTTGTAGAACAGGAAAGAACCCATGACCATTCGTCTAGGAACTCGCTATCTGGGTCGTTACCGAGAGATCCTTTCCGTCTTCACTCGACACGGTTTCGGCTGGCTGCTGGCCGAGCTGGGATTGACCAGCCTGTTGCCCCTGGGTCAACGCCTGAGCCGATCGGAGCAGAGCGCGCCTCTGGTCCAGGCTGTCCATCTGCGCCAAGCCTTCGAGGAGCTGGGCGCCGCCTTCGTGAAGCTGGGGCAGGTGCTGAGCACCCGTTCGGATCTCCTGCCGCCGGAGTACATCGCAGAACTGGCCAAACTTCAGGATGCGGTGCCGCCGGTCTCCTTTGAGTGGATCGAGGCGGTGATCCAAGCCGAGCTGGGGGCGACTCTCCAGGAACTCTTCCTAGAGTTCGACCCAGAACCCCTGGCAGCAGCCTCCATCGGCCAGGTCCATGCCGCTTTCCTGCCCCATGGGGAAGAGGTGGTGGTCAAGGTGCAGCGCCCTGGCGTGGCCGAAGAGATCGAGCAGGATCTGGCCATTCTCCTGGATCTGGCCCGCATCATCACCGAGCACACCAGCTTCGGAAGAGACTACGATGTGCTTTCCTTAGCCCAGGAATTCGCCTTCAATCTACGCTGTGAGCTCAATTATGTCCGGGAAGCAGAGAATGCCGAGCATTTTCGCGCGCTCTTCCAGGACGACCCGGACATCTGCATCCCGCGCATCCACTGGCGCTATACCGGGGAGCGGGTGCTGGTCATGGAGCGGATGCGGGGGTTGAAGATCACCGACGTGGACGCCCTGGATCGAGCTGGCGTGGATCGGTGTCAGCTGGCTGCCAACTTCGTGCGCCTGATGCTGGAAGAGATGTTCGTCCACGGTTTCTTCCACGCAGATCCCCATCCGGGCAACGTCTATGTCCTGGAGGATGGTCGCATCGGTCTGATCGATTTCGGCATGATGGGCCGCCTAGACGAGGCACTCCAGGAAGGGCTCTCCCGTCTCTTTCTGGCAGTGGCCAAAGGCGACAGTGAACGAGTGATGGACGAGATGCTCTTTCTGGGTATGCTGCAGGGCCAGGTGAACAAGCCGGCCCTCAAACGCGACCTGGATCACATGATCACCTGCTACGCTCATCGATCGGCCCAGGAGATAGCCGCAGCCAATCTTTTCTCCGAGATCACCGCCTTGGCCCGGCGGCATCGCCTGCGCATGCCGGCGGATCTGGTCCTCATGGCCCGGGTCATGGCCATCAGTGAAGGGATCGGGCTCCAGCTCAACCCAGATTTCCAGTTCATCCCCTTCAGCCAACCCTATCTAGAGCGCTATTGGTTGCATCGCCACTCTCCGTTGCAAGTGGGGGAGAAGATCGTGGAGGGCATGGTGGATATGACCGAGTTTGGTCTCTCGTTCCCTCGCCGGTTCACCCGGCTGGTGACGCTTCTGGAGCAGGGAGAGCTGGGAGGCCAGATCGAGATCCGGGACATGGGACGCACCCTGGATCGAGTGCAACGCATGGTGCACCAACTATCAGCCAGCGTCCTGGTGGGAGCGTTGATCGTGGGGCTGAGCCAGTTCATGCACATGGTGGCGCCCGAAGGTTTCCTCCAGGAGTATGCAGGACGTTTTTTCGGCTTTCTGTTTGTCATCGCCATCGTGCTGGGATTCTGGCTCCTGATCAGCATCGTCCGATCCCGCTGAAAAGCTTTATGAAAAGGCGAGTGCAAACAAACTCTTCACGTCTCCTTCACGCTTCCTTCACAATCCGAGCCTACTCTGAGAGACAGAAGGCGATCGATTCGATCCGTTCATCTCTCTCGAAGCAGACACCAAGAAACTCTCAGGAGAAAGGAGGCGTACCATGGAGATTCGCTCTCGACGCTGGCTGTGGGTGGCCCTGGCTGTGGCAGCCGTTCTGGTCGGCGCCACCATCACATCCAGCGTGGTGCTGGCCCAAGGCATGATGCCCAATCAGGGCGACGGTCCCATGACCGGCACGCCCGGAGGCGCCTATTGGCCCTACAACATGGGCGCTGGCATGATGGGCAGCCAGCCCTTCACCGGTACCACACCCTTCGGCCCGGGAATGATGGGCCCTGGCATGGGCATGGGC
>CAYQEB010000109.1:7776-14361 GCA_964416395.1 uncultured Caldilineaceae bacterium
CACCGGTACCACACCCTTCGGCCCGGGAATGATGGGCCCTGGCATGGGCATGGGCTTCGGCCCCGGCATGATGGGCATGGGTCCTGGCATGGGAATGGGCATGGGTATGGGCTTCGGCCCCGGCATGATGGGCAGCCAGCCCTTCACCGGTACCACACCCTTCGGCCCGGGAATGATGGGCCCTGGCATGGGCATGGGCATGGGTATGGGCTTCGGCCCCGGCATGATGGGCATGGGCCCCGGCATGATGGGCTTGATGGGCATGGGGCCCGGCACGATGATGGGGATGATGGGCATGGGCGAGCCTGAGCTACTGGGCATCCCGGCCCTCTCCATCGAGGAGGCCCAGGAAGCGGCAGCCGACTTCCTGGCCGGCTTCTCCCAGGATGGCCTGGTGGTGGGGGAGGTGATGGTGTTCGACAACCACGCCTACGTGCAGGTCATCGAGGAGGAGACAGGCCGGGGCGCCTTTGAGCTCCTGGTGGATCCGGTGACCCTCGCCGTGATGCCCGAGCCCGGGCCAAACATGATGTGGAACCAGAAGTACAGCCCCATGGCGGCCATGATGGGAGGCATGATGGGGCCTTTCAGTGCAGGCCAGGAGCCCGCAGCGATGATGGGTGAAGGCATGATGGGTGAAGGCGCTGGGACGGAGGAGGCGGGGCTGGAGATGCCGGTGAGCCCGGAGGAAGCCCTCCAGGTGGCCGCGCGCTTCGCCGAACTGGCCCTGAACGGGGCCCAGGTGGCGGAGGAAGCCACGGCCTTCTACGGCTACTACACCGTGGACATCCTCCGGGACGGCGCGCCGGTGGGCATGCTCAGCGTGAACGGCTACAGCCGCCAGGTCTTCGTCCACCACTGGCACGGGGACTTCCTGGAGATGAGCAGCGAGTAGGATGGAATCAGCAGGGGGCTCTTTCCCCTGAGAACTCCAGCCAACTGAACGCGGTGAGGGGGACGTCCGGCGACGTCCCCCTCACTTTGCCGCCTTCCCCGCGTCCTCGCCGAAACCGGCCGGAATTCACGGCCGGGCCCGAGGCAGGGTCTCCCGCATGACGGTGGCCACCACCCCGCCGGAGAGGGCTGTCAAAATGGCGATGACCCCGATGGCCCAGCCCAGCCCCAGAGCATCCGCCAGGACGCCCGAGAGCAGAGCCCCCACCGCGTACCCGCCATCCCGCCAGAGCCGGTAGACCCCCACCGCGGAGCCCCGCCATTCCGGGTGGGCCACGTCGCTGATCACGGCCAGCAGGGTGGGGTAGACCAGGGCCGTCCCCGCCCCCATGAGCACCGCAGCCAGGGCCCAGACCCCGAAGCCGCGCCCCAGGATCACCAGGGCGATGCCCGCCGCCTGCACCCAAAGCCCCGCCACGATCAGCCACTTCCGCCCCAGCCGATCGCTCAGCGCGCCGGTCACCAGCTGCCCCATGCCCCACACCCCCGGGTAGAGCGCCGCAACCACGCCGATCTGCCGCACCTCCAGCCCGGCCCCGGCCAGGAAGAGGGGCAGCAGCCCCCAGACCATGCCATCGTTCAGGTTGTTCACCAGGCCGGCCTGGCTGGCGGCGAAGAGGGCCCGATCCTTCCAGCTGGTCAGGAGCAGGACCTGGGCAAAGGAGAGCCCCCGGGACGGCCCGTTATCCTGGCCATCCAGGGCGCGCCGGGCTTGGGTCGCGGCCTCCAGGCGGGCGTGGCTCTGGGTCTCCTGGACGAAGAAGAGGGAGAAGAAGAGCCCCAGCAGGGCGAAAGCGATGCCCAGGTAGAAGGGGTGGGGGCGCAGGCCATAGGTGGAGGCCAGATAGCCCGTGGCCAGGGCGGTCAAAGAGACGGCCACGTAGCCGGCGAACTCGTTCAACCCCATGGCCAGCCCCCGCTGCCTGGGCCCAACCAGATCGATCTTCATGATCACCGTGGTGGACCAGCAGAGTCCCTGGTTGATCCCCAGCAAGGCGTTGGCCAGGACGATCCACGCCCAGCTGGGGGCCCAGATGATGATCAGGGGCACAGGCAGCCCCACCAGCCACCCGGCCACCAGGAGCCGTTTGCGCCCCAGGCGATCCCCCAGCCCACCCGCCACCAGGTTGGCCAGGGCCTTCACCACGCCGAAGCTAATGATGAAGGAGAGGACCACCGTCCGAGAAAGGAGACCAAACTCCTGCTCCGCGATGAGGGGCGCCACCGTCCGCTCCAGCCCCACCATGCCCCCAACAAAGGCGTTGATCAGAACCAGCAGGGCGAACTGCCGGGCGTTGGCCCGTAACCCCAGGCGGACGGCAGGCGAAGATATCGGCTTCGTTTCGACCCCCTGCTTCACGGCCCCGTCTCCACCGGATAACCGGCCTGGCGCCACTCCCAGACCCCTTCCTCCAACCGGGCCACGGGCCGCCCCCGCTCCGCCAGCAGGGCCAGGGCCTGATCCGCGAAGACGCAGTAGCGGCCCCGGCAGTAGGCCACCACCGGCAGATCCGGGGGCAGCTCCTCCAGGCGTTGCTCCAGCTCGTCCAAAGGCAGGGAGCGGGCCCCAGGGATGTGCCCGGCCGCGTACTCGGCCTGGGGACGCACGTCGATGAGGAGCACCTCGCCCTCCTGGAGCCGACGCTGCAGTTCTGGCAAGGCGATCTGCTGGAACTCGTGCCGCCGATCCCGGTAGGCGTCCAGAGCGGCCTGGACCTCGGCCATCTCCGCCTCGGCCACCTGGCGCAGGGTCTGCCAGAGCTGGGCCACCCGGGAGCTGGCCAGGGCGTAGCGGATGTGGGTCCCTTCTCGCTGGCTCACCACCAGCCGAGCCTGCTTGAGCCGCTGCAGATGCTGGGAAGTGTTGGCCACGCTCATGTGGGCCTCCCGGGCCAGCTCCTCCACAGTGCGGGGGGCCTGGGAGAGGAGGTCTAACAGCTCCAGGCGGTGAGGGTTGGCCAGGGCCTGGCCCACCCGAGCGAAGAGCGCGTAGAGAGCCTCTTTTTCGACGCGTTTGGGGTCGTGCTCCATGGGGGATTCCTCCTGGGTTCAGACGCTTGTTTCAGGTGATGGCTTCAGGCGCTTCGTTCCAGCGCTTCGGATAGCTTCAATGCCCGCTGAGGCCCATCCATCCGTGCGCTGCGGCGCTTAATTTCTGTATTCAATAGAATACTTGAATATTTCAAAAAATGCAACCGCCACTCCACACAAAGCACCCACAAACTCTTCACAATTCGTTCACGATCGGGGGCTACACTGGGGTCAGGAAGGGCGGATGGAGAAAGCGCCCGAGAAGGAAGTCAAAGGAAGCCATCACACCCACAGGAGGTGATCGGATGAGCAGCAAGCGAAGCAAGTTCGTGGCGACCGTGGTGAGCGTGTTGGTCCTCTCCCTGACCCTCTTCACCGGCACGGCCCTGGCCCACGGCTCCGGTCCAGGGGAAGGCACACCCCAGGCCGGTCCGGGAGGCTGGACCCAGCAGATGCAGGAGTGGATGGGGCCAGAGCTCTGGGGCGAGATGATCCAGCGCATGACCCAGATCCACGGGCCGGAGTTCACCGGGCAGATGGTGCAGTGGATGAACGAGACCGGCGGCTGCCACGGCGACGCCCAGGCCAGTGGGATAGGCGGCTCCTGGGACGGCATGGGCAACGGTTTTCGGGGCTTCCAGGGGTTCCGCAGCATGGGCAGCGGCATCTGGGGTAGTGTGATGGGCATGGGGCGTGGCATGATGGGCGGTTTCGGCCACTGATGGGCCACCGAACAGGCCACGTCGGAAAGGAAGGCAGTTGGTTCTCCGGAGGCGGGCGTCGCGAAGTCGGCGCCCAGCCTTCGGGCGTTCGTGGAGGGTGATCATGTGGTGTCATCTGTTGCTGGCAACACCGCTTCTGGGGTTGGGGCTCTTCTTCGTCCTGCCCTTTGGCACGGCCCTGGCGCTCTACCTGGTGCTGGTGCTGCTCTCCCTGCTCCTCTACTACAAGATCATGGAGAGCATGCAGGCCCCGGTGATCACCGGCAGCCAGGCCCTCATCGGCCAGGTGGTGACCACCAACGAGGACGGTTCCATCCACTGGCAGGGGGAGTGGTGGACGGCCCGGCCGGCCCTTCCCAACCAGAAGGTGCGCATCATTGGGCTCCGGGGCCTGGAGGTGCAGGTGGTCCCTGTGGTGGATCCAGTCCAGGAGCCTCGGGTGGAACCCGGCCAGGACGGGGCATCGAGCCCCGGGCAGCGAGGCGCTCCTGGCTCCCGGGAATGGGCCCCAGGCCGGTGATCCAGGCGGAAACGGGCAACAAAAGGGCAATAACCTGTACATGAATTCTTCATAATCCCTTCACAAATGCCGGGTACACTGGAAAGCAGAGGAAGAACCCTGATCGAGGGCGGAACCGTATCGGTGGCAGAACCGTGAGGACGCCCAGAGAAAAGCGTGTCCAGAGGAGAGAGGTGAGGAGCGTCACTCTGCCAAGATCGTTTCTGGCAAGGTCATTTTGACAAGGTCATTTTGACAAGGTCGGTTCGACAAGGTCGGTTTGACAAGGTCGCTCTATCAAGGAGGTGAGGAACCATGATGGGTTGGGACTACGGTTGGGGTTGGGGTTGGATGCTTTTCGGCGGCCTGATGATGGTCCTCTTCTGGGGCGGCATCATCGCCCTCATCGTGCTGGCAGTGCGAGGGCTCATGGGGAGCGGACAGCCCCGGGAGACCACCTACCGACGGCCGTCCGAGAGCTCGGCCCTGGAGATCCTGAAGATCCGCTACGCCAAGGGCGAGATCACCAAGGAGGAGTACGAACAGATGCGTCGGGACCTCCTGGAGTGAGCGCCCCGAAGCGGCCAGCCTGGGCGACAGCGCTCCCCGGCTGACCAGATTTAGCAGACATATGCGGTGGATGGAGTTGGTTCGTTCAAAGGAGGTGCGGAAATGATGTTCGGAGGTGGAATGCTGTTGGGCTGGCTGTTGCCCTTGGTCCTGTTGATCCTGGCGGGCATGTGGCTCTTCAACAACGCGGCGGGCAACCGAACGGAAACCTTGCCCGGCACAGGACAGAAGACCCCCGAGGAGATCCTCAAGGAGCGCTACGCTCGAGGGGAGATCAGCCGGGAGGAGTTCGAGAGCATGCGCGAGGCCCTGCGCCAGTGACACAAGCCAACCCGAGCCGGCTCTCCGCAGACGGCAGGGAAAAGGGCCAGAAAACAACAGCCAGGCAAAACCCAAAGAGAAAACCAACCGACGCCCAAGAGACGTTGACTCTACTGGAGCATCGACTCCGAAGGACTGAGCCGAACCAACCGAAGGAAGGGCCGCAAGGCCTACGCACGATCAAGCCAATCACAAGATCAGGTCAATCACAAGACCGACACAACCGATACAACCGAGAGGAAAGGAGAGGGAACCATGAGCAACGAGTATGGATTTCGCACCACGGTGCCTGTGCGCTACGAGGAGGCCATCCCCCTGGTGACGGAGGCCCTGAAGCAGGAAGGCTTCGGCGTCCTCACTGAGATCGACGTCAAGGCCACCCTGAAGAAAAAGCTGGACGTGGACTTCAAGCCCTACATCATCCTGGGGGCCTGCAACCCGAACCTGGCCTACCAGGGCCTGCAGGTGGAGCCGGAGCTGGGCCTGTTGCTGCCCTGCAACGTCATCGTCTACGACAACGGCGACGGCACCTCCACCGTCAGCATCGTGGATCCCATCCAGATGCTGGGCGTGGTGGCCAACCCGGACCTGCAGCCCATCGCGGACGAAGCCAACAAACGGCTGCGCCGGGTCCTGGAACACGTGAGCGCCCGGGTCTCCGCCTAGGAGAGCCCCACGCCCGGGCGATGGGGGAGAGGGCGGCTGCAGCGCACCGCACCCGTCCTCTCCTCGTCTTGTCGTCAACAACTGTTCTTCACACTTTTTCACAACCGTCCTCAAAAACTTTTTTTCGAGGGGAGCCCTTCTCTCCTCGGCCATTCTCCAGAAAGGTTCGCCCCCATGAAGATCTCAACCCTGGCCACCTTCGTGGCCCTGCTTTTCGTGCTCGTGATCGCCGCAGCCTGCGGCGGCTCGCCCACCACCCAGTCCCAGCCGGCCCAGGAGCCAGCCCAGGCGGAAGCCCCGGCCACCGGCCTGCCGGACTGGTCGCCCAACCCAGACGGCTACACGGACATCACCGTGGATCAGCTGGCCGCGGCCCTGCCGGCCAAGGACTTCACCCTGGTCAACGTGCACATCCCCTACCAGGGCGAGCTCCCCAACACGGACCAGTTCGTGCCCTTCGACCAGATCCTGAACAACCTGGACAAGCTGCCCGGCAAGGACGAGCCGGTGGTCCTCTACTGCCGCAGCGGTGGCATGAGCACCGTGGCCGCCAAGGCCCTGGCCCAGGCCGGCTACACCAACGTCTACGAGCTGGACGGAGGCTTCAATGCCTGGAAGGCCGCGGGCTACGACCTGCTCATGAAGCAGTGAGGCGCCCCCGCTCCCGGCCTCTTTCGTACCCTCCTTGGGGCATCACCTCGGCGGCGCCGGGCGGGTAGGATCGGGGAGCATGCCCGGGCGCTCCCACAACGTCCCTACAATTTTTTCCACAACGACAGAGGCCCCACTTTCCCCGTGAAGGGAGGGTGGGGCCTCTGCCGT
>CAYQEB010000110.1:0-12227 GCA_964416395.1 uncultured Caldilineaceae bacterium
TTGTTGTGGAGCAACCGGAAATCGGTTGTCATAAGTTGTCAACAATTATAACATATATTCGCATAGTGTAAACTACCAAATTTTGCGGCGTCAGTTTGGAAGGGATCCGGCCGGGAAGTGGGGTGATCAGGGGAGGAATTGGGTCGCGGAGATGGCCCCGCGGAGGTGATCCCAGGGGAGGAACAATGCGCCTCAGGGCCCAGGAGCCAGGCCCCGCTGACGCACCACCTCGTAGAGGAGGACGGCGGTGGCGGCGGAGAGGTTGAGGCTGTCCACCTTGCCGAACATGGGGATGGTGATCCGGCGGGCCGCCGCCTGGAGCCAGGGCCGGCTCAGGCCGTGGGCCTCGCTGCCGGTGACAATGGCCACCGGACCGGTCAGGTCCGCCTCCGTGTAGAGGACGTCACCCTCCGGCGTGGCTGCCAGGATGGCCACCCCCTTCTTCTGAAGCCAGGCGATGGCCTCCCCGCTGGCGACCTGGGCCACCGGCACGGTGAAGACCGCGCCCAGGCTGGCTCGGATCACATTGGGGTTGTGGACGTCCGTGCCCCCGCAGAGGATCAGCCCGTCCACCCCCGCCGCGTCCCCGGTGCGCAGGATGGCGCCCAAGTTGCCCGGCTTCTCCGCCCCTTCCACCACGGCCAGGAAGGGCGGCTCTCCCAGGGGGAGATCGGCCAGGCTCCGCTCCAGGTAGGGGATGACCAGGAGCAGGCCGCCGCTCTCCTCCCGGTAGGCCAGGCGGGCGAAGACCTCTGGCGTCACCTGGTAGAGGCGGGTCGGTCCTTCCTGGGCCAGGCGTTCCAGTTGGCCCAGCAGGGATCGGGCCTCTGGCGCGTCCAGCCGCTCCGGACAGACGAAGGCCTCCAGGGGGATGACGCCCGCCTCCAGGGCCAGGCGGATCTCCCGCAGCCCTTCCACCACCGTGCGCTGTTGGGCGTCCCGGTGGCGGCGCTGGCGCAGCCTGATCACGTTCTTGACTCGGGGATTCTTGGGGCTGGTGATGCGCATGGGCCTGGGTCCCGGATGGCGTGTCGGGGGCTTACTCCGGCACGGCCCAACGGGCGAAGGCGCCGCTGGGCAGGAAGCGTTCGCCGCCTTTCTCCGGGATCAACATCTCCCCATGCTCCAGCTGGCCCGGCCGCTCGCCCACCACGTCCAGGATCTCGTTGTGGAGGGTGGTGGGGGTGAAGCCTGGCGTGTGGCAGCTGAGGAGCAGGAAGAGGGCGTCGTCGGCCAGCAGGGCCCGACATTCGTCCAGCAGGGGCAGCAGGTGTTTCTCGATCTTGAAGACCTGCCCCTTGGGCCCCCGGCCAAAGCTGGGGGGATCCAGGATGATGCCCTGGTACTTTCGGCCCCGGCGCACCTCCCGCTGCACGAACTTGAGAGCGTCATCCACCAGCCAGCGGATGGGCCGTTCGTCCAGGCGACTCTCCTTGGCGTTGTCCCGGGCCCAGTCCACCACGCCCTTGGCCGCGTCCACGTGGACCAGGTGAGCGCCGGCCTGGCTGGCGGCCAAGGTGCTGCCCCCGGTGTAGGCGAAGAGATTGAGCACAAAGAGGTTGCGGTTGCGGGTGCGGGCCATCCGCTCTCGGATGAGGCGGCGCATCCAATTCCAGTTCTCCGCCTGCTCCGGGAAGAGCCCCAGGTGGCCGAAGTCGGTCAGCTTGATCCAGAAGCCCAGGTTGGCGAAGACGATGGGGAACTTGCGGGGAATGGTCCGCCGCCACTCCCACTCGCCGCCGCCGGAGGGCTTGCGGTGGAAGACGGCGTCGGCCCGCTTCCATTCGCCCTGGTCCAGCCGGGGCTTCCAGACGGCCTGGGGCGCTGGTCGGACCAGGCGGTAAGGCCCCACCTGTTCCAGCTTGCGTTGGTTGCCGGAGTCCAGCAGGGTGTAGTCGCCTTCGGGCAGTTGGGGTGTGGTCATGGCAGGGTTGGGGCGGTGAGGGTGGCTGGCTTCAGGACACTCCGCGGTGGGTCGAGGGATGCAATCGACCGTAGCGCTCTGAGTCTACCACAGCCTTTTTCCCCGGGCCAATACCTGCCGGAAGCGGGCGTCGGCTCCTACCACTTGACCCGGCTGAAGAGCCGCAGCCCCTCCAGCCCGTACTCCTCCCGGATCTGGCGGGACTGCTCCTCCACCACCTGGTAGATGCGCCGCAGCTCCCGCACCGGATCCGGGTGATCGTCCACCCGCAGGTTGTGGTACATGCGGGGGTCCGGGCTGGCCACCAGCAGAGCCGCGGACTGTTTGCCCCGCTTATCGCCCCCAGCCGCCTGCCCCGCTTCCAGGGCCAGGAGGATGGCTTGGCTCAGCTCCTGACCTCGATCCCGAGCCATCTGGAAGGCCTCGGCCATGGCCTGGATCACCCCTGGGCCCGCGAGCATGTTCCCTGCCACGGTGAAGTGCTCCCCCTCCAGGTGGCCGGCCCAGGGCACGCAGAGCTCTCCGGTGAAGAGGAAGCGCCCACCCAGTCCCACGCCGTGGAGCTGACGCCGCTCCCGCTCTGGGTCCATCTCCAGGAGCGTTGCCAGGGCCACCGGCAGTTCCACGCCAGCCCGAAGCAAGGCCAGGCCCTTGCGTCCCAGGTCCGTGTTGACCCGAGCCTGGGTGGCGATGGCCCCCTCCAGGCTGACGAAGGGCACCAGGCTGCCCACGTTGGGCCGGGCCGTGGAGACAGCCACCCCGAAACTGCCTGCCTGGGGATCCCGGGCGGCGATGGAGAAGGTGTGCAGTTCCATCAAGATCCTCCTTCCTCTTCCTGATACTCTCGCACGTCGAAGATGTCCCGCAGGGCATCCCCCAGGAAGTTGATGCTGAGCACGGTCAGGGTGATGGCTAGGCCAGGGAAGACCGCCAGCCACCAGCCCCGGGAGATGAAGGTGCGGGCGTCGCTCAGGATCAGGCCCCAGGTGGGGGTGCTGGGCTTCACTCCTAGGCCCAGGAAGGAGAGGCCAGCTTCGGCCAGGATGGCGTAGGAGACGCTCACTGTGGCCTGGACGATCACCGGGGCGGTGGCGTTGGGGAGGACGTGTCGCCAGAGGATGCGGGCATCGGACGCGCCCAGGGCCCGGGCCGAGAGCACGTACTCCCGCTCCCGGATGGAGAGGACCATGCCCCGCACCACCCGGGCGAAATCGTCCAGGAAGGCCAGGGTCACGGCGATGATCACGTTCTCCAGCCCGGTCCCGAAGACAGCCACCAGGTAGACAGCGATGATGAAGTTGGGGAAGGCCCACTGGAGGTCGATGTAGCGCATGATGATGGTGTCGATCCAGCCACCGTAGTAGCCGGCCAGCAGGCCCAGCAACACGCCGATGAGGGAGGAGAGCAATACGGTGGAGGCGCCCACAAAGAGGGAGACGCGGGCGCCGAAGACGATGCGGCTGAAGAGGTCTCGGCCCAGATCGTCAGTCCCCAAGGGATGGGCCAGGGAAGGGGCCTGCAGGAACTCGAAGGCCTGGTCGTTGGGGTCATAGGGCGCGATGGCTGGCGCGAAGAGCGCGCCGATCAGCAGGAGCAGCAGGAAAACGGACCCCAGGACCGCCGGCTTGCTGCGCCAGAGGGTCCGCAGCCAGGCCCAGTTGGAGCGCTCCCGGGGAGTGGTTTCGGCCAGCTTCCCCAGCTGAAATAGGGTGTCGGTGGTCTCGGTCAACGGCCTCTCCTCGTGGTGTAAACAGGGATGAACCCAGGTGTCCACCCCCAGGGCTCGCGAGCCCTGGTTGCGCTAGCTCTCGTAGCGGATACGCGGGTCAATGACGGTGTAGAGCACATCCACCAGCAGGTTGGTGAAGACGAAGATGACCGAGACCACCAGGATGGCCCCCTGGACCACCGGATAGTCCCGGTTGAGGATGCCCTGGATGAGCACCCGACCCAGTCCCTTGATGGCGAAAACGTTCTCCACGATCACCGCGCCGGACATGAGCAGGGCGAAGGCGATGCCCATGACCGTCACCACCGGGATCAGGGCGTTCTTCAGGGCGTGGCGGAAGACGATGCTCTGCTCGGTCAGCCCCTTGGCCCGGGCCACCTTGATGTACTCCGAGTTCAGCACCTCCAGCATGGCCGAGCGGGTCATCCGGGCCACGATGGCGGAGAAGGGCGTCCCCGCGGCGATGGCCGGCAGGATCAGGTGGGAGAACCAGGGCCAGAAGCCCTTGGACAGGGGCACGTAGCCGATGGCTGGCAGCCACTGGAGGTTCACCGCGAAGACGATGATCAGGAGGATGCCCAGCCAGAAGTCGGGCATGCTCAGGCCCAGGAAGGCGAAGAAGGTGAAGGTGTGGTCCAGGGCCGAATTCTTGCGCACCGCGGAGACGATGCCGGCGCTGATGGCCAAGATCAGAGAGATAACAAAGGCCAGTCCGGCCAGGGAGAGGGTGCGGGGAAAGGCTTCCGCGATGATGCGGCTTACAGAGACGTTGCTGCCGTAGATGGAGTTGCCCAGATCGCCTTGGGCCATGCGTCCCAGCCAGAGGAAGTACTGGATGTACATGGGGCGGTCCAGGCCGAACTTGCGTCGCAGCTCGTCCGCGGCCTGGGGGTCCACGTCCGCCAGCATGGCCCGGAAGGGATCCCCAGGCACGGCTCGCAGCATGAAGAAGACCAGCGTGGCCACGGCCCAGATGACGATCAGGGAGGCGATGGTGCGTTTCACCAGGTAACGGGACATGGTTCTCCCCTGGAAGCGAGGGGGAGGACCGGGCCGGGAGAGGGATCTGCCGCCCTCGCCCAGCCCGCCCTCCGTAGGTCACAGATGCTGGAGCAGCTCTCTCCCGGTCAATTCTCCACGGTCACCCGATCCAGGTCCACCAGGCCAGGGATGCGGCTCACGGTCGGGTAGTCCACTTCCTTGCGATAGACCAGGATGTCCAGAGGGTGGAAGAGGAAGGCCGCGGCCACCTTGTTGGAGGTGATGGCGTTGGCTCGCTGGACCAGCTCCTTGCGCTTCTCCAGGTCCGTCTCCACCCGCTCTTGCTCCACCAGCTCGTCCACCTCCGCATCGGAGAAGTAGCCGAAGGGCATGTCCTCGGGCCGGTTGGGGCCGTTGAACTTGGAGGTGGTCTGCATCCAGTCCACCAGGGCGTCGTCGGGATCGTAGTCCCCGCCGCTGCCGATGCGCAGCAGGTCGTAGTCCATGGTGTCGAAGAGGTCGATCATCACCGGGAAGTCCTTGATGTCCAGTTCCACGTTGATGTTCAGGTTCTTCTTGAGGATATCCACCAGGATCTCCCCCTCTCGCTTGCCTGCAGGGGTGACCATGAGCTTCAGAGGCGGAAAGCCCTCGCCGTTGGGGTAGCCGCCCTCGGCCAGAAGCCGCCGGGCCTCCTCCAGGTCAAAGCGCTGCTCGCTGGTCTCGTTGATGGATGTGTCGAAGAAGAAGCGCATGGCCGGGTTGATGCTGCCGAAGGCTGGCTGGCCCCGGCCGAAGAGGGCTCGCTTGATGAGATCCTCCCGGTCGATGGCCTTGGCGATGGCCAGGCGCACCATGAAGCCCGGCTCCTTCTTAAGCTCCTCCACCGGTTTGTTGAAGTCCGGGACCACGTAGGGCTCCCGGTGCGGGTTGATCCAGAGGGCCTGGAAGCCTGGCCCAGTGATCTGGGAGACCACCAGGTCCGGGTTGGATTCGAAGCGGTCGATGAGCTCCGCCGCGGGGGCGTTGCCACCGATAAGCTGGATGTCTCCGGCCTCGATGGCCGCGGCCAAGGGCTCCGGCTCGGGGATGGGGATGATGGTCACCTTGTCCAGCTTGGGCCGCTCCGGGTCGTAGTAGTTCTCGAAGCGCTCCAGGACCACCCCCTGGCCTAGTTGGTGCTCCACCACCTTGAAGGGCCCGGTTCCCACTGGCGTCAGGCCATACTGCTCTGTGCCCATCTCCTCCAGCGCTCGCCGGTTGACGATGGTCATGGCCCGGCCGCTGGAACGCTCCAGGGTTTTCACCAGCAGAGAGGCCTGGGGTTTGGAGAGGATGAGCTTGATGGTCAGGTCGTCGATCTTCTCGATCGCCTCGATGTTGGCCAGCACCCGGGAGTGGATGGACTGCTCCGGGTCCTTGGAGCGGTTGAAGGTGAAGATCACGTCGTCCGCGCTGAAGGGATCCCCGTTGTGGAAGGTGACCCCCTCCCGCAGGCGGAAGGTCCACTCCAGGCCGTCGTCCGAAGGCTCCCAGTCCACGGCCAGGTCCCCTTCCGCCACCAGATCCGGGTTGATGTGGGTGAGTCCGCCCAGCACGTTGGAGGTGATCTGGAACTGGAGCACCTGGTTGATCTGGGCCGGGTCCAGGGTGCGGATCTCGCCGGTCCCTGCCCAGCCAGCTCGCAGCTCCCCGCCCGGGCGAGCCGCTTCCTGGGGGGCGGGGGCCTGGCCTGCCTCTTCCCCGGCGCTGGGAGGAGCTGGCGCGGTGCAGGCCGCCAGCACGTCGGTCATGGTCAGGATGCCCGCCGCGGCCATCAGGCGCAGCACGGCCCGGCGACTCATCCGCGGCCCCCGCAGCTCCTCCTTCTTCAGGCCGAATAGAGGATCCTTGGGGTCGAAATCGTACGCCCATCGGAGCATCTCCCGAACTCGCCTGCGCATCTCTTCGTCGAACCTGTGGAACATCTGGGTCTCCTTTCCTGTGGGTGTAGGTGCGAGAATCGTCCTGAGGGAAACACGGGGAAAGGCATCTTGGGCAGGGGATCCAGAGGGCGGCAAGGGCCGTGCTGGCCGGGCGACTGGGTGCGCGCGTCGGTCTCGGACGGATTGCCGCTCAAGTGGGCCACACGATGGGGGATGGTTCGGAGGGGCTTCCTGGAAAGGCGCACGGGGCGCTTGCAAAACCGGTAAAGGAGCTGGGCCAAGAAAAACGCCAGCCTTCGTTCGACCAGTCCGCTAGCGCCAGAAAGTGAGAAAGATAGAGGGGGAAAACACGATGGCTAAGGTATACACCGATTTCCAACGGTTGTCAAGGCCCGAAAAAAAGAACAGGGCCCGAAAGACGAAGATGGGGACATACCGGCGGCTGGGAAGCCTCGGGATGTCACCCGGCCGGGCTTCACTGCCGGGCGGGTTTGATGCGCTGGAGCAGCTCTTCGTTGCTCCTGGTGCTGTGGAGCAGCTTGAGCAGGCCCCGCATGGCGGCTTTGGACGAGCCCTGGGCCAGCCAGCGGCGCAAGGCCACGATCCGGGCCATCTCCTCGGGGCTGTAGAGGAGCTCTTCCTTGCGGGTGCCGCTGGCCAGGACGTTGATGGCCGGGAAGATGCGCGCCTCGGCCAGGCTGCGGTCCAGGACGATCTCGCTGTTGCCCGTGCTCTTGAACTCCTGGAAAACGTAGTCGTCCATGCGGGAGCCAGTGCCCACCAGGGCGGTGGCGATGACCGTCACCGAGCCGCCCCCCTCGATGTTCCGGGCCAGGCCGAAGAAGCGCCGGGGGATCTCCAGGGCCCCGGAATCCACGCCGCCCGAGAGGGTGCGTCCTGTGCCCCGACCCTGCAGGTTGAAGGCCCGCACCAGCCGAGTGATGCTGTCCACCAGGACCACCACGTCCCGGCCGCATTCCAGCTCGCAGCGGACGTGGGCCATGGTCAGCTCGGCCAGGCGCACATGGGACTGGATGGGCTGGTCGCTGGAGCTGGCCAGCACCTCTGCCTGGACCGAGCGGCGGAAGTAGGTGACCTCCTCGGGCCGTTCGTCCACCAGCAGGGCCAGGATGCGGGCCTCCGGCTCCGCGGCCCGGATGGCCCCGGCCAGCTCTTCCAGGAGCTGGGTCTTGCCGGCCTTGGGTGGGGCCACGATCAGGCCTCGGGTGCCCTTGCCCAGGGGCGCGATGAGCTCCACGGCCCGCATGGAGATGTTGCCGCTGGCCCCCAGCTGGAAGCGCTCGTTGGGGTCGATGGCCACCAGGCGTTGGAAGGGGGTGCGGGCCTGGAATTCCGCTGGGGGCAGGTCGCAGACCCTGTGGACCTCCACCAGCTCCGGGCCCCGCTTGCCGGGGCGCACCGGCCCCTCCACCGTGGCCCCTTCCACCAGGCCGTGGGCGCGGATCAGCCGGGCCGGCACCCGAGGGTCCTCGGGGCTGGGCTGGAAGGAGAGGCGCGGATCCCGCAGGAAGCCGCCTTGCTTGCTGAGTTCGAGCACCCCCCGGGCAGGGCCAGGGGATTCGGTGGGGTGGGGCATGGATTGGACTCGGCTGATGGGTGGGCCGTCGATGGCCCTGGTCGGGCTCGCTCGTCCAGGCTCTCTCGGGCGGGTGTGTCTCGGGGAAGGTCCGCGGACAGGGGGAGACCGCTTCATTGTAGCAGAGAGCGCAGGACTGGACAACGTTTCGGGTGGGTGCTGCCCTCCTCGGGGTGGGCGGAGATGGGCGGGCGCAACAAGCGGCGTCCCTCCGACGGCGTCCGGCGGCAGATTCCGACGGTCGCTCCGGTCGGATCCTCGGCATGGCATGCGGGGAACGGGCATTTCGTGTATAATGGGGCTGTCTTCCCCTTCCCCCGTAGCACACTCCATCGGGCAAGCGCGCCTGCCAGTCGGTTCGCAGGCTAGAACTGTTCTTTCCTCAACGCCACCCACACAGGAGGATCCCATGCATTCCAGAAAAGTGTTCCAGATTTCGCTGTTCCTGGCCCTGATCCTGCTCCTGGCGGCCTGCGCACCGGCCGCACCCCCGGCCGCGGCTCCCGCGGAGCAGCCCCAGGAGGCCGCTCCGCCAGCCGAGGAGGCCAAGGCCGAGCCGGTGGAGATCCAGGTCTACTACCCTGTGGCCGTGGACGCGCCCATCGCGGACATCCTCCAGGGCTACGCGGACGCCTTCCAGGCAGAGAACCCGGACATCACCGTGACGCCTGTCTTCTCCGGCGGCTACGGCGACGTGAAGACCACCATCCAGACCACCATCGAGGGAGGCGGCCAGCCCCCGGCCTTGGCGGTGATGCTGGCGGTGGATCTCTACGACCTGATCAACGGCGACTACATCGCCCCCTTGGACAAGTACATCGACGCCATGCCCGACGGCCAGGCCTTCCTGGACAGTTTCTACCCCGCCTTCCTGGAGAACTCCCGCTACCAGGACCAGATCTGGAGCCTGCCCTTCCAGCGCAGCGTGGTCACCCTCTACTACAACCAGGACCTGCTGGATGAGGCCGGCCTGGAGGCGCCCAACAGCTGGGAGAGCTGGGGCCAGGTGGGCCAGGCCCTGACCGTCCGGGAAGGGGATCAGGTGACCCGCTGGGGCATTGAGTACCCCTCGGGCTGGCCCTACTGGCTCTTCCAGCCCCTGGCCATCGGCAACGGCCGCAACATCGTGGACCCGGGCAACGACACCACCGTCTACTTCGATCACCCCAAGGTCATCGAGGCAGTCCAGTACTACATCGACCTCTCCCATGTCTACAAAGCCATGCCAGAGGGCGTGCAGGCGGTCTGGGGCCAGGCCCCCTCGGACTTCGCCAGCGGTCAGGCGGCCATGATCGTCCACTCCAGCGGCAGCCTCACCGGCATCCTGGAGCAGGCGGACTTCCAGGTGGGGGTGATGCCTGTGCCCGGCCATGCGGAAGGCAGCTACGCCACGGTGCCCGGCGGCGGCAACCTCTACATCCTCAAGGGCGCGCCCCAGGAGCAGCAGGATGCGGCCTGGAAGTTCATCCAGTTCCTGCTGCGGCCGGAGAACGTGGCGGACTTCAGCATCAACACCGGCTACATCGCCAACCGCAAGGACGCCTACGAGACCGAGGCCATGGCCGCCTACCTGGAGAAGGTGCCCCAGGCGGCTGTTCTGCGGGACGCCCTCCAGTACGCTGGCGCGGAGTTCTCCGTCCAGAACCTGGGTGAGGTGCGCAACATCTTCCACAACTATCTCCAGAAGGCGTACAACGGGGAGATGAGTCCGGCCGAGGCCATGGCCGCAGCCCAGAAAGAGGCGGACGCGGCCCTGGCACCCTTCAAGTAAGATGCCACTTTCGCCCCATCCCCGGCTCCTTTCCGGGGGCTGGGGGTGGGGCGGCGGAAGGGAGGCGAGACGTGGACGAGGGCAAGCTGGTGCGGGATCGCATCCCAGAGATCATCCAGGCCGGGGGTGGCGCGCCCCAGGTGCGGGTCCTGGACCAGGCGGCCTACCGGGTGGCCCTGGCCCGCAAGCTCCAGGAGGAGGTGGACGAGTTTCTCCGCTCCGGCCAGGCGGAGGAGCTGGCCGACATCCTGGAAGTGATCTACGCCCTGGCCCAGGTCCAGGGCATGGCCCCGTCCCAGCTGGAGGCTCTGCGGCTCCGCAAGCGGGAGGAGCGGGGCGGCTTCCAGCGTCGTCTCTTCCTGGTGAGCGCTTCGTCCAGTGCGTGACGTGATCCCGTCCGTGACAGGGTCCACTCCGTGACGGGGCGCGTTCCGAGCCCGGCAGAGCGTCCGGGCCTCCCTTCCCCCAGCCTGGCCCGTTCATCCCCGCCTATCTCAACCCATCCCAGCCAAGGACAGAGCACCACCTGTGACCACCCAAGCCCACCCATCCCGACGGCGGGTCAGTCTGCTCCCCTACCTGCTGGTCCTGCCCACGGCCTTCTTCGTGGCCCTCTTCACCGCCTGGCCCACCCTGCTGGCCCTCTACCAGAGCTTCTTTCGCCAGCGGCTGAACATCGCCCGTTTCCGCCAGCCCACCTTCGTGGGGCTGGAGAACTACCAGGCCCTCCTCACCAGCAGCGAGTTCCATCAGGTCCTGGGCAACACCCTGGTCTACGTGCTGGGGACCGTGCCCCTGAGCATCTTCCTGGCCTTTCTGCTGGCCCTGCTGGTGAACCGGCGCATCCGGGGGGTGGGCTTCCTGCGCCTGGCCTTCTTCTACCCCACGGTGCTGCCCATGGTCAGCGCGGCCACCATCTGGATGTTCTTCTTCACCCCGGACTACGGCCTCTTCAACACCGCGCTCCAGGCCATCGGCTATCGGGGCCCCCAGAACTGGACCGCCAACCCGGACCTGGCCCTCATCGCGGTGATGATCGTGGCCCTGTGGAAGAACGCCGGCTACTACATGATCTTCTACCTGGCCGGGCTGCAGAACCTGCCCACGGACGTCTTCGAGGCCGCGGCCCTGGACGGGGCCAACGTGGCCCAGCAGCTCTGGCACATCACCTTTCCTCTGCTGCGCCGCACCACCCTCTTCATCACCACCATCGCTTTCATCAGCGCCTTCCAGACGGTGGACCACATCTTCGTGCTCACCAACGGCGGGCCCAGCAACGCCAGCACGGTGCTCCTCTTCTGGCTCTGGCAGGTGCGCTTCGAGTACCTGGACGTGGGCAAGGCGGCCACCATCACGGTGATCCTGGTGGCCATCCTGCTGCTCTTCACCGTGACCAACTTCCTGCTCTCCGAACGAAAGGAGGCGCCGGATGTTCGTTAGCGGCGTCTCGTCCCGAGGTTGGGGAGCCCGCCTGACCAGCGCCCTGGCGACCCTGGTCTCCGTCCTCTTCGCGCTGGGATGGGCCTCCATCATCGTCTGGGCCATCGTGGTCTCCTTCCGCCCGGAGTCCGAGCCCTTGGGCCGGGGGGATGTCTGGTTCGGCAGCGCGTGGACCCTGGCCAACTACGCCAAGGCCTGGTCCCTGGCCCCTTTCCACCAGTACTACATCAACACCATCATCATCGTGCTCACCATCCTGGGGGTACAGCTGCTGACCATCACCCTGGCCGGGTTCGTCTTCGCCCACTTTCGCTTCGCTGGCCGGCGGACCCTCTTCTTCTTCATCCTGCTCCAGCTCATGATCCCCACCTCGGCCCTGCTGGCCCCCAACTTCGGCACCATCCGGGCCCTGGGCCTCTTCGACACCCGGCTGGCCGTGGCCATCCCCTACTTCGGCTCCGCTTTCGGGACCTTTCTCATGCGCCAGGCCTTTCTGGAGGTGCCCCGGGATCTGGTGGACGCGGGCATCGTGGATGGCTGCAGCTGGTGGCAGCTCCTGCGCCATGTCTACCTGCCGCCCACCATGCCCACCCTCATCGCCTTCGGCCTCTCGTCCGTGAGCTGGCATTGGAACGAATTCCTCTGGCCCCTCGTTGTCACCATCAGCGACGACGTGCGGCCCTTGACCGTGGGGCTGGTGCGCTTCACCCAGCTAGGGGAGATCGGGGCCCGCTGGTCCCTGCTCACCGCGGCGACCCTGCTAGTGGCCGCTCCCCTGCTGGTGCTCTTCCTGGTCTTCCAGCGCCGCTTCATCCAGAGCTTTCTCCACTCGGGCATCAAGTGAGGGGAAGGGCGGCAGG
>CAYQEB010000110.1:12327-14197 GCA_964416395.1 uncultured Caldilineaceae bacterium
CCCGGTCGCCGCTCGTCTGCTGCCGATCGTCGGCCTCCAGTCTCTGACCATCCAATCCTCATCCACCTGCCCAACCCGTTTCGCCCCCACCCATCCTGCCTATGGAAGAACTTCTCGTCACCGAAATTCAGATCGTCGAGGCCCTGATCCTGGTCTCCGTTGTGGCCATCGTGGCCCGGCGCATCCGCCTGCCCTACACCGTGGCCTTGGTCCTGGCGGGGCTGGCTGCGGCCTTGCAGACCCAGCTGCGTCTGGAGATGACGCCGGAGGTGGTGCTGGCCCTCTTCCTGCCCCCTCTGGTCTTCGAGGCCGCCTTTCACCTCCAGTTCCGGGAGCTGCGGGCGGACTTGGGGCCCATCCTGGGCCAGGCTGTGCCCGGCGTGGTCCTGAGCACAGGCATCGTGGCCACCATCCTGGTCTACGCCGGGGTGCTCTCCTGGCCCCAGGCCCTACTCTTCGGCGCCCTCATCTCCGCCACGGACCCGGTGGCCGTGGTGGCTTCCTTCCGGGCCCTGGGCGCGCCCCGGCGTCTCACCCTGCTCATGGAAGGGGAGAGCCTCTTCAACGACGGCACAGCCATCGTGGTCTTCACCATCGTCCTGGGGCTGGTGCTCCGGGGCGTCTTCTCCGTCTGGGAAGGGGTGACCGACTTCTTCGTGGTCTCGGCCGGCGGGCTGATCATCGGCTTCAGCCTGGGCTATCTCATCGCCCAGATCATCGCCCGCATCGATGATTACCTCATCGAGATCACCTTGACCACCATCCTGGCCTACGGCAGCTACCTCCTGGCCGAGGAGTTCCACGTGAGCGGCGTCCTGGCTGTGGTGGCCGCGGGCATCGTCAACGGCAATCTGGGCCCCGCGGGCATGTCCCCCACCACCCGCATCGTCCTCTTCAACTTCTGGGAGTACGTGGCCTTCCTGGCCAATTCCTTCGTCTTCCTGCTCATCGGCATGAACGTGGATCTCCCGGGCCTGCAGGCGAACCTGCAGCCAGCCCTCATCGCCGTGGTCGCGGTCCTGGTGGCCCGGGCGGTGACCGTCTACACCGTGGGCGGGATCGCCCGGCTCCTGGGCAGCAAGCTCTCCCTGCCCTACCTCCACGTGATGGTCTGGGGCGGCCTACGGGGCGCGGTCAGCTTGGCCCTGGCCCTGAGCCTGCCCTTTGGCGTGGGCGGCCGGCGGGAGCTCCTCTCCATGACCTTCGCCGTGGTCCTTTTCACCCTGCTGGTCCAGGCCACCACCATCTCCGGCCTGCTGAAGCGCTTGGGCTTCACCCGCAAATCCGAGCTTTCCCTGAAGTACGAGCGGCTCCAGGGGGCGCTGCTGGCGGTGCGGGCCGCCCGGCGTCGCCTCCACCGCCTCTACGGAGAGGGGGCCCTGGTGCCCCACGCCTGGCGCACGGTGGAGCAGGAGCTGATCCACCGGGAAGAGCAGCTGGTCCAGGAGATCGACGCGCTCCTGGCGGCCAATCCGGAGCTGGCGGCCACGGTGATCCACCTGGCCCGGGAAGAAGCCCTGCGGGCCCAGCGAGCGGCCCTGGCCAGCCTGGCCATGGAAGGCCTGCTCAGCGAGGAGGTCCTGGCCGAGCTCCAGGCGGAAGTGGACGCCATGCTGGAAGGGGAATATCCCGAGGAGGCGGAAGAGGTGGCCGAGGATCTGGAGGCAGGGGAAGAGGATGAGGGTGAGGGGGTGACAGGGTGAGAGGGTGAAGGGGTGACAGGGTGTGGATTGGGGATTGGTGGATTGGTGGATTGTTTCCGATCGCCATCTCCGGAGAGGCGTAGGTCCGGTCTCCAGGCGTGACAGGGGAAAAGAAACATGTCCGGCCCGGAGACCGAACCTACGAACCGGCGAACCGGCGTCGCAAT
>CAYQEB010000111.1:0-8259 GCA_964416395.1 uncultured Caldilineaceae bacterium
ATCATGCGCAGCAACTCGGAACGCCCGGCCCCCACCAGGCCCGCCACCCCCAGCACCTCCCCGCGCCGCAGGGCGAAGGAGACGCCCTGCACCCGATCCCCCTGCAGATCCACCGCCTGGAGCACCGGCTCCCCAGGCTGGGCCTGGGACGGCGGGAAGGCGATCTCCAGCGGACGGCCGGTCATCAAGCGGATGAGGCGGGCCTGGTCCAAGGCCTGGATGGGCTGGGTGGCCACCACCTGACCGTTGCGCATCACGGTGACCCGGTGGGCGATCTGGAAGATCTCTTCCAGCCGGTGAGAGACATAGATGACGCTGACTCCTCGGGCCAACAGCCGCTGGATCCCGGCAAAGAGACGCTCGATCTCCCGGTCCGTGAGGGTGGCGGTGGGCTCGTCCATGACCATGACCGTGGCCTGGGTGGCGAAGGCCCGGGCGATGGCCACCATGGTCTGTTGCCCCGGCGAGAGGCGACGGACCGGCACATCCACTGGGATGGACGCCCCCAGATCGGCCAGGACCTGCTGGGCCCGGCGGCGCAGCTCCTGCCACCGGATCTTCCCGAACCAGGTGCGGGGGTAGGGATGCCCCAGGAAGATGTTCTCCGCAGCATTTAAGTAGGGGACCAGGTTCAGCTCCTGGTGGATGAAGGCGAGCCCCAGCCGGGCCGCGTCCTGGACGCTGTGGATGGCCACCGGGCGCCCTTGGAAGTAGATCTGGCCCTGATCCTTGCCCACGGCGCCGGCCAACAGTTTGATGAGAGTGGTCTTTCCCGCGCCGTTCTCCCCTACCAGCCCGTGGACCTCGCCGGGGTGGACGGCGAAGGAGACATCGTCCACGGCCCGCACGCCGGGGTAGCTCTTGCTCAGGTGTTCCACGGCCAGAACCGGAGTGGTGGATGGGCTGGGCAGGGAGGAGTAAACAGGGTGCATGAAGTTCAACGCTTCCGGGCTGTGGCACGGCCGGGGGAACAGAGGAGGGGGGCGGGGCCTGGGGTGAATCTTCCATGGCCCCGAGGACCAGAGAGCAGAAACATGGTATCACCCTTGCGGGCTTTGCGCAACCTCTTGAAAACGATTAAAAAGCCTCTTAAAAAAGTGCACTCCCACTTGACGAACCGGGCCGAACTCGGTACACTGTCTGTAAATCCCCCTGGCGCGGCGCCTATCCCCCCTTGCTGCAACGGCATTCCAGAGGGCGGCTGTTGAGTTGGCTTCGGCCCGCCCGCGTGGACCTTATCCTGGTCCCTTTGCTGCGCTGTTTCCCGGCCTTTTTCGGCCTGGCGGTCCGTTTTTCAACCCTGTTTTCCAACTCCATCTCCCCACACGCACAGGTCCATCCCCCGGCCATTGGGGGGCCAACCACACCCTTCCGGGCCCCTTCCTCCGGGCCCAGAGTGCCGTCCATCCACTCGCGCACGCATCCCCGCCCGTGCGCCCAGCCATCGGTTCGATCCCTTCCTCCACCGACCCACCAGAGGGGGCGCCTCATGAAAAAGATCATCAACAACCCAGCCGATTTCGTGCCGGAAATGCTGGATGGCCTGCTGCGGGCCCATCCGGACCAGCTGAGCTACACCGAGGACATCCACTGCATCGTCCGCGCCGACGCGCCGGTGGAGGGAAAGGTGGCCCTGGCCACCGGCGGCGGCTCCGGTCACCTGCCCGTCTTCCTGGGCTACGTGGGCCAGGGCATGCTGGACGGCTGCGCGGTGGGCGATGTCTTCTCCTCCCCCAGCGCGGATCAGATGCTGGCCGTCACCAAGCGCATCCACGGCGGCCAGGGGGTAGTCTACATCTACGGCAACTACGGCGGTGACGTGATGAACTTCGACATGGCCGCGGAGATGGCCGAGTTCGACGACATCCCGGTGCGCACGGTGCTGGTGCGGGACGACGTGGCCTCGGCCCCGCCGGAGGAGGCGGAACGACGCCGAGGTGTGGCCGGCATGGTCTTCGCCTTCAAGGTGGCCGGGGCCAAGGCGGATCTGGGCGGCAGCCTGGACGAGGTGGTGGAGGTGACGGAGCGGGCCCTGGCCAACATCCGCACCATGGGCGTGGCCCTCTCCCCCTGCACCGTGCCCATGGCCGGCAAGCCCACCTTCACCATCGGCGAGGATGAGATGGAGATCGGCATGGGCATCCACGGGGAGCCAGGCATCAAGCGGGAGAAGCTCCAGCCCGCGGACCAGATCGCGGAGCGCATGACCACAACCATCCTGGAGGATCTGCAACCCCAGGCCGGGGATCGCCTGGCCGTCATGGTCAACGGACTGGGGGCCACCCCGCCGGAGGAGCTCTACATCCTCTACCGCAAAGTCCACCAGATGCTCACGGACCGGGGCATGTCCGTGCACCGGGCCTACGTGGGCGAGTACGCCACCTCCATGGAGATGGCTGGGGCCTCGGTGACCCTCTTCCGCCTGGACGATGAGCTGGCCGCCCTGCTGGACCACCCGGCCCACACCCCCTTCTTCACCCAGGTCTAGGAGGCGCTCAGATGGCCGAGACCATCAGCGGAGAAGCCGTGGCCCAGGCCCTGCGCCGGGTCTGCGTCGCGCTGAACGAGCAGAGCGACTACCTCACCTCCCTGGACCAGGCTCTGGGCGACGGGGACATGGGCATCACCATGGCCAAGCTGGCCAACGCCCTGCTGGACTACGTGGAGACGGCCCCTCTGGAGGATCTGGGCAAGTTCTTCCTGGGGGCGGGCATGGCGGCCAACCGGGCGGCCCCCTCCACCATGGGCACCCTGACGGCCACGGGGCTCATGCGGGCTGGCCGGGAGGTGAAGGGCAAGAGCCAGCTCACCCTCCAGGATCTGGCCGCCATGTTCCAGGCCGCGGACCAGGGCATGCAGGAGCGGGGCAAAGCCAAGCCCGGGGACAAGACCATCATCGACGCCCTGCACCCGGCCGCCCAGGCCTTCTCCGCCGCGGTCCAGGAAGGAGCCAGCCTGGCGGAGGCGGGTCAACGGGCCCTGGCCGCCGCTCGAGAGGGGCTGGCGAAGGTCACCCCCCTGCGCAGCAAGGTGGGCCGGGCCAGCTGGGTGGGCGAGCGCACCCAGGGCAAGGTGGATCCGGGCTGCGCCATGTTCGTCCTGGTCCTGGAGACGCTCAACGATGTGAAGGAGTGACAGGGCGAACGGGTGACCCGTTGGCCGGACAGCAGGCAAGGGGACGCTGAGGAGGGGGAGACAAGGAGCGCTTTCTCGCCGATCCAAATCGCCGGTCGCGGATCTCTTCGATCCCCGCTCACCCGATCCCCAGTCTTCGATCTCGAACAGCCCCGAACCCAACCGCACCCTGTTCACCTGGTTCAGCTTTTCACGTTTCCTACTTTTTCATGTTTCCCAGTCGTGTCTTCCGGCTTTTCGTTTTTTGCTAGCCCCCAACCGTCCGTCACACATTTTTCCACATCCTGTTTTTCCAGATCCTGAGGAGGACAAAACCCATGAAGAAGTCAATGTTGCTGTTCAGTGCGCTGATCGTGCTGGCCCTGGTCTTTGCCGCCTGCGCCGCGCCGGCAGCGCCCCAGGCCCCCGCCGCAAGCAGCGGTGAGTCCGCCGCCCCCGCGGAGAGTGCAGGCGGAGGCGAGGCGGGCAAGGAGCTCACCTTCGTCACCGTGGTGAAGATCGCCGGCATCAACTGGTTCGACCGCATGGAGGACGGCGTCAACGCCTGGGGCGAGGAGCACGGCGTCAACGCGTCCCTGGTGGGGCCGGCCGAGGCGGACGCGGCCCAGCAGATCCCCATCATCGAGGATCTCATCGCCCAGGGCGTGGACGCGCTCTGCGTCATCCCCATGGACCCGACCCAGCTGGATCCGGTGCTGAAGAAGGCCATGGACGCGGGCATCGTGGTCGTCACCCATGAGGCCTCCAACCAGAAGAACATGGACTACGACATCGAGGCCTTCGAGAACAAGAGCTTCGGCGCCGGCCTCATGGACCGCCTGGCCGCGGGCATGGGCGAGGAAGGCGAGTACGTGGTCTTCGTGGGCAGCCTGGGCTCCAAGACCCACAACGAGTGGGTGGACGGCGGCATCGAGCGCCAGAAGGAGAAGTACCCCAACATGACCCTGGTGGAGGACAAGATCGAGACCTTCGACGACGCGGAGATCGCCTACCAGAAGGCCAAGGAGGTCCTGGCCGCCCACCCCAACATCAAGGGCTTCCAGGGCAGCGCCTCCACGGACGTGGCGGGCATCGGCCGAGCGGTGGAGGAGGCCGGCCTCCAGGATGAGATCACCGTGGTGGGCACCAGCCTGCCCTCCATCGCCGGCGATCTGCTCTACCCGGCCGAGGGCAAGAAGACCGGCGCCATCGACGCCATCGGCTTCTGGGATCCCTACGACGCCGGCGCCGCCTGCAACCAGATCGCCCTCAAGGTGATCAACGGCGAAGAGGTGGGCGAAGGCACGGACCTGGGGATCAAGGGCTACGAGAACCTGATCCTGGTGGGGGACAACGTCCTCTACGGCAACGCCGCGGTCTACGTGGACGCCACCAACGCCAAGGACTACCCGTTCTAGACCTGTTCTAGACCCGTTTGGCTCACCCCACCCCTGGCCGCGGTCGGGGGTGGGGTGAACTCCACATCCAGCGCCATCATCACCCCACCTCATGGGGCCCCATCCTGGAACCCACTCTCCATGGCCGATGAACTGCTCCGCCTCACGGGCATCTACAAATCCTTTGCCGGCGTGCGCGCCCTGCGGGGCGTGGATCTGACCATCGAGCAGGGCCGGATCCACTGCCTGGTGGGGGAGAACGGCTGCGGCAAATCCACCCTGATCAAGATCATCGCCGGCGTCTACAAGCGGGATGCCGGGGAGATCGTCCTCAACGGCAAGCCCTACGATGACCTCAGCCCCATCGACGCCATCCGGGAGGGCATCCAGGTCATCTACCAGGACTTCTCCCTCTTCCCCAACCTGACTGTGGCCGAGAACATCGCCCTGAACGAGGAGCTGGCCGAGGGCCGCCGCCTGGTCAGCTGGCGACACGTGCGCCAGGTGGCCCGGGACGCCCTGGCCCAGCTGGGGGAGAACATCCCCCTGGACGCGCGGGTGGAGGAGATGTCCGTGGCCAACAAGCAGCTCATCGCCATCGCCAAGGCCCTGCGCCAGAACGCCCGGCTCATCATCATGGACGAGCCCACCAGCGCCCTCACCGGCCGGGAGGTGCAGGCCCTCTTCTCGGTGATCCGCAAGCTCCAGGAGCAGCAGGGCATCGCCTTCCTCTTCGTCAGCCACAAGCTGAACGAGGTGCTGGAGATCTCCGAGACCATGATCGTCATGCGCAACGGCAAGATCGTCAGCAGCGGCGACCGGGCGGAGTACGACAGCGCCCGGCTCATCTTCGAGATGACCGGCCGGCGCATCACCGAGAAGTCCTACGACTTCACACCGGACCCGGACCAGCCGCCCCTGCTCAGGGTGGAGGGGCTGCAGGCGGCAGGGCTGCTCCACGACATCAGCTTCGAGCTGCGGGCCGGGGAGATCCTGGGCGTGACCGGGCTCCTGGGCTCGGGGCGGACGGAGCTGGCCCTGGCCCTCTACGGCATGCTGCCCACGGACGGCGGCCGCATCCTCATGGACGAAGAGGAGGTGCAGATCCGCTCCGTCCAGGACGCCATCCGCCACGGCATCGGCTATGTCCCCGAGGACCGGCTGACCGAGGGGCTCTTCCTGGAGCAGGCCATCAGCCGCAACCTAGTGGTGCGCATCATCGACCGGCTGCGCAACGCCTGGCTGCTCATCCAGCCCCAGCGGGTCCACGAGCAGGTGGCCCACTGGGTGGACTCCCTGAGCATCAAGACGCCGGACCCAGAGCTGCCGGTGAAGACCCTCTCTGGGGGCAACCAGCAGCGGGTGGTGCTGGCCAAATGGCTGGCCAGCAAGCCCCGACTCATGATCCTGAACGGGCCCACCGTGGGGGTGGACGTGGGCTCCAAGGAGGAGCTGCACGAGATGATGAAACAGCTGGCCCGGGAGGGCATGGGGCTGTTGGTCATCTCCGACGACATTCCGGAGCTGCTCCAGACCTGCAACCGCATTCTGCTCATGCGTCAGGGCCGCATCAGCGAGGAGATCCTGCCCAAGGAAACCAACGAAAACGAACTTTCCGCCAAACTCGTCGAGGAATAGCACCGTGAAACGCCTTCTGAGCCGCAACGAGACCCTGGTTGCCATCACCATCGTTGGCCTGAGCCTGATCATCGGCTTCAACAACCCCGTCTTCTTCTCCGTGGGCAACCTCTTCACCCTCCTGCGCACCAGCGTGGTCACGGGCATCCTGGCCATGGGCGTGCTCGTGGTCATCATCTCCGGGGGCATCGACGTCTCCTTCACGGCCATCGCGGTCTTCGGCCTCTACGTGGCGGTGAAGATGATGAAGGGCTTCATGCCCGACGCGCCCATCTGGGTGGGGTTCGCCATCGCCTCCCTGGTGGGGCTGGGGCTGGGGCTCATCAACGCTTTCTTCATCGCTCACTATCGCCTATCCACCCTGATCGTCACCCTGGGCACCCTGAGCATGTTCCACGGCTTCCTCCTCTTCGCCATCGGCAACGAGATCATCCGGGACGTGCCCCCCGCCTTGACCCAGTTCGCCCGCGCCGCCATTTTGCGCATCCCCCTGGAGCGGGGCCAGGCCAACCTGCACCCGGCCATCTTCATCACCCTGGCCGCCATCGTGGTCACCTGGCTGCTGCTGAACTACACCATGCTGGGCCGGGGCATCTACGCCCTGGGCGGCTCCCGGGAGGCGGCGGAGCGGGCCGGTTTCAACGTGAACCGGATCCAGTACTTCATCTACGGCTTCGTGGGCTTCCTCTCGGGCATCGCCGGCATGACCTTCGGGGCCCTGGCTCGCCAGGCCAACCCCCAGGACATCGTGGGCATGGAGCTGAACGTCATCGCGGCGGTGGTCCTGGGCGGCGCTCAGCTCACCGGGGGGTACGGCACGGTGCTGGGCACGGTGCTGGGCGTCATCCTGGTGATCCTGGCCAACAACAGCCTCATCCTCATCGGCGTGCCCACGGTCTGGCAACGGGTGGTCATCGGCCTCATCATCCTGGTGGGCACGGGCATTCCCGCCATCCAGGCCCGGCGGGCGGGCAAGCGCTCCTTCGGCCTGGCGGATGTCTGAGCCGGCGCGCCAGAGGGCTCGAGCCGTCCTTTCCCCAGGCGCAGGGCCGTGACGGCGTAGCTTCCAGCCAACCACAACAGCTCTCAACAACCCAGTCTCTGACATGGAACAGAACGTGACCCCTCCAAAGTCCAGCCGATTTTCCCTCCACAACGACACCCTGCGGCTGCTCATCATCGCCGTGCTGATCTTCGTGGGCTTCAGCATCGTGCTGCCGGGCAAGTTCCTCAGCGTGCGCAACCTCCAGTCCATGGCCGTGCAGTTCCCGGAGTTCGGCATCCTCACCTTCGCCATCATGATCACCATGCTCACCGGGGGCATCGACCTCTCCATCGTGGGCGCGGCCAACCTGTCGGCCATCGTGGCGGCCATGATCCTGACCCGGCTGGGCATGCCCCCCGCGGTGACCATTCCCCTGGCCATTCTGGCGGCCCTGGGGATGGGCACCCTCTGCGGCCTCTTCAACGGCTTCCTGGTCTCTCGCATCGGGATCACGCCCATCCTGGCCACCCTGGGCACCGGCGCCATCTACACCGGCCTCTCCTTCGTGCTCACCGGCGGCCCGGCCATCACCACCACCCAGCTGGCTTTCATCGGCAACGGGACGATCCTGGGCCTGCCCATCCCCATCATCGTCTTCATCGTCCTGGCCCTGGCCTTCGTGGTCATCCTCAACCGGATGAGCTTCGGCTTCAACGTCTACATGCTGGGGACGAACCCCACCGCGGCCCTCTTCTCCGGCATCAACAGCGACAGCATCCTGATGCGCACCTACTGGCTGGCCGGGCTGGTGGCCGGCATCGCCGGGATCATCTTCCTGGGCCGGGCCAACTCGGCCAAGCCGGATTTCGGCTCCTCCTTCATCCTGCTCACGGTGCTCATCGCCATCCTGGGCGGGGTCAGCTACACCGGCGGCTTCGGCACGGTGGCGGGGGTGGTGCTGGCCGTGCTCAGCATCCAATTCCTCTCCACCGGCCTGAACATGCTCATGTTGCAGCTCTTTGGCTCCAGTGCGGCCATCTTCTTCCGCCAGTTCGCCTGGGGCGCCCTGCTCCTGCTGGTGATGGTCATCAACTACTACACGGAGAAGCGACGCAACCGGGTGGT
>CAYQEB010000111.1:8359-14157 GCA_964416395.1 uncultured Caldilineaceae bacterium
CGCGCCATGACCGGTCCCTATGTGATGGGCATTGATTTCGGCACCGAGAGCGTGCGGGTGGGGCTCTTCGACCTGGAGGGCCGGCCCGCAGTCTTCGCCTCCCAGGCCTACCCCCTGCGCCATCCCCACCCGGGCTGGGCGGAACAGCAGCCCGAGGAGTGGTGGGCCGCTCTGGTGACGGCCAGCCGAGCCGCGCTGGAGCAGAGCGGCATTCCCAAGGAGGCCATCCTGGGGGTGGGCGCGGACTGCACCAGCTGCACCGTGGTGGCCATGGACGCCCAGTTCCGTCCCCTGCGCCCGGCCATCATCTGGATGGATGTGCGGGCCGCGGAGCAGGCCCGGCGCATCGCGCGGACAGGCCACCCCGCGCTGAAGTACAACGGCTACGGCAACGTCTCCGCGGAGTGGCTGCCCTGCAAGGCGCTCTGGCTGAAGGAGAACGAGCCGGCCATCTACGACCAGGCCCGCTACATCGGGGAGTTCATCGACTGGCTGACCCAGCGGCTGACCGGGGAGTGGGTGGGGAGCATCAACAACACCAGCATCCGCTGGTACTACGACCGGGCCGAAGGGGGCTGGCCCGAGGATTTCTACGCCCAGATCGGCCTGGCCGATCTCCTGCCCCGCTTCCCCCACCCCATCCTGGACATGGGCCAGGTGGCCGGGACCCTGCGCCCGGACGTGGCGGAGGAGCTGGGCCTGCAGCCGGGGATCCCGGTGGCCGAGGGGGGCGCGGACGCCTTCGTGGCCATGATCGGCCTCAACGTGCTGCGGCCAGGCAAGATGGCCTTCATCACCGGCTCCTCTCACCTGCACCTGGGCCAGAGCGCCACGCCTCTCCACGCCCAGGGCATCTTCGGCGCCTACACCGACGCGGTGCTCCCCGGCCAGTACACGGTGGAAGGCGGGCAGATCTCCACCGGCTCGGTGGTGAAGTGGTTCAAGGACAACTTCGCGGGGAAGGAAGCCGCGGAGGCCCAGGCCCGGGGCGTGGACGTCTACACGGTGCTCACGGAGAAGGCCCAGGCCGTGCCGCCGGGCTCAGAAGGGCTCATCGTGCTGGACTACTGGCAGGGGAACCGCACCCCCTACGTGGATCCCGAGGCCCGGGGCATCGTCCGGGGGCTCTCCCTGGCCCACGGCACAGGGCACCTCTTCCGGGCCATCATGGAGGGGGTGGCCTACGGCACGGAGCACATCCTGCGCACCTTCCGGGCCAACGGCTACGTGGTGGAGGAGATGGTGGCCGCCGGCGGCCCCACCAAGAGCCCCCTCTGGATGCAGATCCACGCGGACGTGAGCAACGTGCCCATCACCCTGACGGAGGTGCCCGACGCCCCGGCCCTGGGCTCGGCCATCCTGGCAGCCGTGGCCGCGGACCTCTTCCCGGACGTGCAGACCGCGGCGGACGCCATGGTCCACGTGCGCCGCCAGATCCAGCCGGACCCGGAGATGCACCAGCGCTATCGCTTCTTCGTGGAGCAGTACATCGCCACCTATCCGCCCCTCCAGCCCCTGATCCAGGAGACCGTGCGCCACGTGGCCCGCGGGGGACGAGATGAGGGGGTGAACGGGTGACAAGATGACCGGTTGGTGGGCTCACTTCCCGGGTTCCAATCAACCAGTCTCTTCAATCTCGAGTCTCCAATCTCCACGCCCTCAATCTTCGATCTTCAGCCTTCGGATCTTCGATCCGCGTTCGTCACCCAACCTCCTCCGTCACCGCCACCTGGGTGACGATGCCCAGCTCCCGCAGCTCCTGGAAGAAGGGCTCGGGCTCCAGGACCTGCTCCGGCGGATGCACGCCCGGGGGGATGCGCCCTTCGGCCAGCCAGATGGCGGTGATGGCCGGGGCCCCGCCTGTGGGCAGCGCGCCCTTCACCGTGAGCGCGCTCACCCGGTAGGTGACGGGCCGACCATCCCTGCGGCCGTGGACGTCCGTGCGGATCTCCTTGGTCCAGTCCGGCGGCTGGTTGACCGGCGGCGCCAGGAAGTCCGTCACCGGGGGCACCTTGTCCGCCAGCAGGGCCATGAGCACGTCCCGGGGAGCCACCCGCTGACCCCGCACCTCCACCGGCTCCCGGCTGTTCAGCCCGAACTCCGCCAGCACCCGCACCTTCTCCACCGTCTCTCTGGACATGCCCCAGTAGTTGATCTTGAAGAAGACCTCCCGCACGCCCTTCTCCGCGAAGCTGACAGGTAGGGTGGCCACCTCCGAGTGGAGGGAAAGGTGCATGGGCAGGACGCCCAGGGGCGGGGTGAAACACTGCTCCTCGAACTCGCTCAGGGGCTCGCAGACCATGAACTCCCCGTCTCGAAAGACCATGGGGGGCATGGTCAGCTCGTCCAGGATGGTGGGCACCGCGTAGGTGAAGGCCACCTGGTCCGGCGGTGGAGGCTTGATGCCGTCGTAGATGCGGATGCTCTCCACCTCGTCCAGCCGGTCCGCGGCGTAGCGAGCCTGGACGTTGGGGATGCCCGGTGCGGAGCCCATGCCCAGCACCGCGCTCAGCCCCACCTCTCGGAAGCGTCCGTCCAGCTCCAGCTGCTTGCGGGTGGTGTGGAAGAGGCCGCCCAGATCCACGTAGGGGACCTGGGCCCGGAGACAGGCCTCCATCACCGGCAGGTTGGTGTAGTAGACCGTGGCGTTGACCAGGGCGTGGGAGCCCTGGAGGCTGCGGACGAAGGCGTCTTGGTCCCGGATATCCACCTGCTGCAAGGCGATCTTGGGGCTGCCCAGGTAGTCGGCCACCACCTGGGCCTGCTCCTGGTTGATGTCCGCGATCACCACCTGGTCCACCCGGGGATCCTTGGCCAGGGTCTGGACCGCGATGCTGCCCATCTTCCCCGCGCCGCCGAGCACGGTAATGCGCATGGCTGTTCTCGCTTTCTGTTGAAATGTGAGGCGTGAAATGTGAGGCGTGAAGCGTGAGGCGGGGCTGGCGACCCCAGCTCACGTTCCACGCCTGGATGGTGGACGCGTCTATCTCTTCGCCGCCTTCACCGCCTCGTTGAAGACGGAGAGGGTCTCGGCCACGTCCTCCTCGCTCAGGGCGTAGCAGAGGAACCAGGGCTCCCGGCCGTCCGCGTCGGGCTGGACGCCCCGGCGCACCAGCTCCATGGCGATCTCCTCGTAGAGATCCCCGTCCCCGGCCAGGTAGTCCCGGAAGTCCTGGGGAGGCTCCTCCCCGCCGATGAAGAGGCCGAACATGCTGGGCGTGCCGGTGAGGGCGTGGGGGATGCCGGCCTCGGTGAGGATCTCGTGGATGCCGTCCATGAGGGCCTTCCCCCGCTGGTTGATGGTCTCGATGACCGGCTCCTTTTCCAGGATGTCCAGGGTGGCGATGGCCGCGGCCACCCCTGCGGCGTTCCCCGAGTAGGTGCCGCCGTGGGCCACGGAGCCTGGCTCGATAGTGCCCATGATCTCGTCCCGGCCGGCGATGGCGGCCACAGGGAAGCCGTTGCCCATGGCCTTGGCGTAGGTGGCCAGGTCCGCCTTGATGCCGAAGTACTCCTGGGCCCCGCCATTGGCCAGGCGGAAGCCCGTCTTCACCTCGTCAAAAACCAGGACGATGCCGTGCTTGGCGGTCAGCTCCCGGATCTTCTCCAGGAAGCCAGGCCGGGGCAGGATGCCCGCTGCGTTGCCCAGCACCGGCTCCACGAAGATGGCCGCAATCTCGTTCCACTGGGATTCGATGGTCTCCTCCAGCCGCTCGAAGTCGTTGAAGGGCAGGTTGATCACGTACTTGGCGATGTCCTTGGGGATGCCCGAGGTGGTGGGGGCGGAGATGGGGCTGCGTCGGGAGCCCAGCATGCGCCTGTCCGCGGAGGCGGTGCTGTACATGAAGTAGTCCACCTGGCCGTGGTAGCAGCCCTCGAACTTGATGAACTTCTCCCGGTTGGTGTGGGCCCGGGCGATGCGCAGGGCGTGCATGGTGGCCTCGGAGCCGGTGTTGGTCAGGCGCACCTTGTCCATGCCCGTCATGCGGGTGATGCGCTCCGCCGCCTCCACCTCCAGGGGGGTGGTCCAGGCGAAGGTGGCGCCCTGGGTGATGGCCTCCTGGACGCTCTGCACCACCCGGGGCTCCGCGTGGCCCAGGATGATGGGCCCGAAGCCCAGGCGGTAGTCGATGTAGCGCTTGCCGTCCATGTCCCAGATGTAGGCGCCTTCGCCCCGGCGGATCACCAGGGTGTCCTCGTCTCCCCAGTAGCGGAAGTTGGAGTTCACCCCGTAGGGGATGACCTTGGCCGCTCGTTCAAAGAACTCCTTGGTTTTCGGTCCTTGCAGACTCATGGGGTATGTTCTCCTCTGTTGATGCGATAGGATGTCGATGCGATGGGATCCTGCTTCTGGCGTCCTGGATTTCGGGAGATCCGAGACTGGAGAGTGGCGATCTGAGACGCAGACCGATCGCCCCCGGATCGCCCCCCCGCCCTCTGCGCTCCGATGGCTACACCCAACCCTCCTCCACAATCGTCTCTTCCACGGTGATGCCCCGCTTCTCCAGCTCCCGGAAGAAGGGCTCCGTGGGCAGGGCCTGCTCCGGCGGGACGACGCCCTTGGCTGTGGCCTGGCCCCCCGCGATGAGCTGGGCGCTGACGGAGAGGGGAATGCCCACGTTCTTGAAGTAGGCGGAGGGGCCACCCCACGTCTCCTGGGGCGGGTGATGGTTGCGGTAGGTGGCCACCACCCGGCGACCGTTGCGCTCCCCCGTCACCTGGACCACCAGCCCGTAGGCCCAGACCGGGTTCTCCCGGGAGGCGGGGCTCTCCCAGAGGAGGCGGCTCACCACGTCGATGGTGGGCTGGCTCTCCTCGGCGATGGTCACCGGCCGGCTGGAGAGGAGTCCGCCCTTCATCAGCGCGCCCATGAGCTCCATGACGTGGGGCGGGAAGCAGCCCCGCACCGCGGCCCGGCGCAGGCTCGGGTAGGATTCGGGCAAGGTGTTGGCCTCGTCGTGAGGAACATAGTATACCATCTGCTCGCCGATCTGGTCGTGAAAGCGCACCCGGATGCCGCCGGACATGGGCGGCGTGGGACGCCACTGGCCATCCTCGAAGTAGACCTCGTCCCGGTCCCCCTCCTCCGGGTTGAACTCCCACAGGGTGGTGCGGAGCAGGCCCGGGGCCGGGGCCAGGCTGCGGAAGGCGGCGAAGAAGACCTCCACCTCGTAGAGGACGTCCAGGGCCTCCCCGGCCCGGCGCACCATCATGTTGGTGATGCCCGGGGTGGCGCCGCAGCCGGGCACGAAGGTGATGCCCTGGGCCAGGGCCTTCTCGTGCAGGGCGAACTGGGCGTCCTCGCTGGAGAGATCCAGCCCGCTCACCCCCACCTCCACGCAGGCGGTGTTCACGGCCAGGTCGTACTGGAAGGGCAGCCCGTTGACCACGATGTCGAAGCCCGGGAAGAGGCGGAGCATGGCGTCGTAGTCGTTGGCATCGAAGAAGAGGGGCTTCAGCCGGGGGTCGCCGATGCTTTCCACCAGCTGGGTCACCGCGTCCAGGTTGTAGTCCGCCACCACGATCTCATCGAAGGGGCTGAACTGGGCCAGATCTCGAGTGGTCTCCTTGCAGACGGCGCCCGCGCCGCCCAACACCAATGCACGCATACAGGGTCTCCTTTGAAGGCAAATTGCAGATGTCTCTTGAAATCGATGGTGTCATCGTTGAACAACCGGCAACAACCAGCCCACAACGGCCAACGGTCGGTTGCCAGGGAGCTTATCGTGAGTTCGTGGTGCGCGCGGAGGCGCGCACCCCCATGCGCACTCGAAGTGCGCACTACCAACCCCTCCACC
>CAYQEB010000112.1:0-11926 GCA_964416395.1 uncultured Caldilineaceae bacterium
GCAAACCGCACCTACTGCAGGTTGTGGCTGCGGAACACCGCGCTCATCGGGGTCGGTCTGTCCTTTCTGGACGAATTTCCACCTTTTGCCTGTATCTGTGATATCATGCCCCCGGTGTTTGAGCGGCCCTTTTGCTGCGTGTAGTCATCCGTGTCTTGTAGGCGCTCATTGCTGCTCCAGACCCTCCCAAATCTTCTTGTCAGAAGGGCTACCATGACCACTGCACACTTGGTTCTCGAGAACGGCATTCAGTTCTGCGGCCGGGCTTTCGGCGCGTCGGCCACTGTTGTGGCGGAGATCGTCTTCAACACCGCCATGACCGGCTACCAAGAGATCATCACTGACCCATCCTACTATGGCCAGATGGTGGTCATGACCACGCCGCACGTGGGCAATGTGGGCGTGAATCCAGAGGATATGGAGAGCCGACGACCCTGGCTGAGCGGGCTCATCGTGCGGGATATCAGCCCGATGGTGAGCAGCTGGCGCGCTGCGGAGTCCCTGCCCGATTTCCTTGCCCGCTGGGGAATTCCTGGCATCAGCCAGGTGGACACTCGAACCCTCACTCGACATATCCGGGAGCAGGGAGCCATGCGGGCCGCCCTCTCCACAGATCCATCCGTTTCGCCCGGGGCGCTTCTGGAGCTGGCCCGGGCTTGGGAGGGGCTGGAAGGGCGGGACCTGGTGCAGCAGGTCACTCAACAGACCATCACCCTGTGGGATGATCCCGGTGATCCAGCCTGGCATCCTCTGGAGAAGCCCCGCACTTCTGTGGAGGAAAGGGAAGCTCCTCACGTGCTGGTCTACGATTTTGGGGTGAAGCGCAACATCCTGCGTCGGTTGGCGGCCCAGGGGGCCCGGGTGACTGTGCTTCCTGCAAGCACATCCGCCCAGGATGCCCTGGCCCTGGAGCCAGATGGCGTCGTTCTTTCCAATGGGCCAGGAGATCCGGCTGGCATCCCCTATGCGGTGATGACCGCGACCCAGTTGCTGGAGAGCGGCCTACCTCTGCTGGGGATCTGTCTGGGGCATCAGGTCCTGGGGTTGGCCCTAGGAGCCCGCACCTACAAGCTACCCTTCGGCCATCACGGGGGCAATCAGCCGGTCCAGGAGGCCACCAGCGGCCGGGTGCAGATCACGGCCCAGAACCACAACTACGCGGTGACTCCAGATGATCTACCCTCCCATGTAGCTGTGACCCACTGGAACCTGAATGACGGCACTGTGGAGGGCATGGCCCTCATGGACCGGCCGGTCTTCAGCGTCCAATACCATCCAGAGGCCAGCCCTGGCCCTCACGACGCGGACCATCTCTTCGCCCAGTTCCTGGAGCAGGTGCACGCCCAGAGGGCGCGGGCGAAAAGTCACATGGGGTGACTCTCCTCTATGGCTCTATGGCCTCGACAACCCCGAGGGCCTTTCCCCGGAGTCCCACGAAATTGCCTTTCCGAGAGCCGCCATCGAGCATGCCAAAGCGAAGAACCCATGCCGAAACGAACTGACATCCAGAGCATTCTTGTCATCGGTGCAGGCCCCATCGTCATCGGCCAGGCCGCAGAGTTCGACTATTCAGGTGTCCAGGCGGTGAAAGCCCTGAAAGCCGAGGGCTACCGGGTCATCTTGGTGAACAGCAACCCGGCCACCATCATGACCGATCCAGAACTGGCCCATGCCACCTACATCGAACCTCTCCGCCTGGAGTTCCTGGAGAAGATCATCGCCCAGGAGCGGCCCGACGCCGTTCTGGCCACCGTGGGAGGACAGACGGCCCTGAACCTGGCCATGGAATTGGCTGAAACCGGGGTGCTGGATCGCTACGGCGTCAGGCTCCTGGGCGCGGACCCTCAGGTGATCGCCCTGGCCGAGGACCGGGAACTCTTTCGTCAGGCCATGGCCCAAGCCGGCCTGGAGACACCCCACAGCCGCACAGTGGCCAATGTGGACGCCGGGCTGGCTTTCGCCCAGGAGGTGGGCTACCCGATCCTTGTCCGTCCCTCTTTCACCCTGGGAGGCAGCGGCGGCGGCATTGCCTATGACGAAGGGGAGCTGCGACTCAAGCTGGATCGAGGTCTGCGAGCCAGCCCCGTCCACACTGCCCTTGTGGAGGAGAGCGTCCTGGGCTGGAAGGAGTACGAACTCGAGGTGATGCGGGATGCCGCGGGCAACTTTGTGGTGATCTGCACCATCGAGAACCTGGACCCCATGGGCGTCCACACCGGGGACTCCATCACTGTGGCCCCATCGCAGACCTTGACAGACAAGGAGTACCAGCGCCTGCGGGATATGGCTCGCTTGGTCATGGACCAGGTGGGGGTGACCACCGGCGGATCCAACGTCCAATTTGCCGTCAACCCGCAGGATGGACGCGCTCTGGTCATCGAGATGAACCCCCGAGTGAGCCGGTCCTCCGCCCTGGCCTCCAAGGCGACTGGTTTCCCCATCGCCAAGATCGCAGCCCTGCTGGCGGTGGGCTACACCCTCGATGAGATCCGGAACGACATCACCCGGGTGACTGTGGCCTCCTTCGAGCCCAGCCTGGACTACGTGGTGGTGAAGATTCCCCGCTGGGACATGGTCAAGTTCCCAGGCGTGGATCCTGTCCTGGGGCCCCAGATGAAATCTGTCGGCGAGGTCATGGCCATGGGCCGCACCTTCCCCGAGGCCCTGCAGAAGGCTATTCGGGGGTTGGAGATTGACCGGGACGGCCTCTCGCCCCAGCCCGAGGACGCGCTGCCCCAGGAGTGGCGGGAGCGGTTGGCCACGCCTCACCCAGAGCGCCTCTTTCTTGTCTACCAGGCCCTGCTTGCGGGGAAAGCGCCAGGGCTGGTGGCCCGGCTCAGCGGTTACGATCCCTGGTTCGTGCATCAGCTGTCACGGGTGGCTGGGCTAGAGCAGACCCTTCGGGGCATGACCCTGGATGAACTCGATGACGCCTTGTTGCGCCAGGCGAAACGCCTGGGCTTCGGCGATGCGCAGCTCGCCCGGATCCTGGCCCAGCCGGTCTCGGAAGTAGCCCTGCGGGAACAGCGCCAGGCCTTGGCCGTACAGCCCACCTACCTGCGAGTGGACACCTGTGCTGCGGAATTCCAGGCCTTCACCCCTTACCTCTACTCCTCCTACGAAGCAGCGGACGAGGCGGAGGCTACAGAGCAGCCCAAGGCCATCATCCTCGGTGGTGGCCCGAACCGCATTGGTCAGGGGATCGAGTTCGATTACTGCTGTTGTCATGCTGCCTTTGCCCTGGCGGACTTGGGCTACGAGACGGTCATGGTGAACTGCAACCCGGAGACTGTATCCACGGACTACGACACCTCCCATCGTCTCTATTTCGAGCCCTTGACCTTCGAGGACGTGCAGAATGTCATCCAGCGGGAGGCGGAAAGCGGCGCCAGCCTGGGGGTGATCCTCCACTACGGCGGGCAAACGCCCTTGAAGCTGGCTCATCCGCTGGAAGCCGCAGGCGTTCCCCTCTGGGGCGCCCCGCCAGAGGCCATTGACCGGGCCGAGGATCGGGAGCGATTCGCCGCTTTGCTGGAGGAGCTAGGCATTCCGGCGCCGGCCCATGGTGTGGCCGCCTCTCTGGAAGAAGCCCGCCAAGTGGCGGCCCGCATCGGCTATCCGGTGATGGTGCGGCCTTCCTACGTGCTGGGCGGCCGGGCCATGGCCATCATCGACGACGAGCCTCAGTTGGTTCGCTACCTGGCCCAGGCTGTCGCCGCTTCGCCAGCCCATCCCCTTTTCATCGACGAGTATTTGGAGGATGCGGTGGAAGTGGATGTGGACGCCATCGGGGACGGCCAGCGGGTGGTCATCGGCGGGATCATGCAACATATCGAGGCCGCGGGCATCCACTCCGGGGACTCGGCTTGCGTCTTGCCGCCGTTCAAGGTGAGCTATTTCCATCTGAACATCATCCGGGAGTACACAACTCGTCTGGGGCTGGCCCTGGGGATTCGGGGTCTGATGAACGTCCAGTACGCCATCAAGGACGACGTGGTCTACGTTCTGGAGGTCAACCCCCGAGCCTCCCGCACAGTGCCTTTTGTGAGCAAAGCCACTGGGGCGCCCCTGGCCAAGCTAGGAGCCCAGGTGATGGCCGGCCGTTCTCTGGAGCAGCTGGGGTTCGTGGAGGAGCCTTCGGTCCCAGGTTTTTTCGTGAAGGAGGCGGTGCTGCCCTTCCGGAAATTTCCCGAGGTGGATGCCATGCTGGGCCCGGAGATGCGCTCCACCGGGGAGGTGATGGGACACGCAGCGGATTTCGGTCAGGCTTTCGCCAAGGCCCAGGCTGCTGCAGGCATGCCCCTCCCCACGGAGGGCGCTGTCCTGATAACGGTCAACGATTTCGACAAAGGGGCTGGCGCCAAGATCGCCCGGGACCTGCATCGGCTGGGCTTTCAGCTCCTGGCCACGCCGGGTACAGCAGCCTACCTGCAGCGGGTGGGGCTGCCTGTGACCCGGCTGAACAAAGTGAGCTCCGGCTCACCGCATGTGGTGGACGCTATTCGGGCTGGCCAGGTGCACATGATCATCAACACGCCTTTGGGCAAGGGGAGCCGGGCGGATGGGCGACTGATCCGGCAGGCGGCCTATCAGTTCGGTGCGCCTCTCATCACCACCTTGAGCGCCGCTTCCGCCGCGGTGGCGGGCATCCGCGCCATGCGCCGTCAGGAGTGGCGAGTCCGCTCTCTCCAGTCCCTGGCCGCGCCTTCTGCCCAGGAAGCGCGATGATGGCTTCGGCATGGGGAATGGCTCAGATGCCCGCCAAAGGTGGCGCCCGGAGCGGGGTTCCGATGCATCAACAGGGCCGTTTGCGCCCCAGGCTGGACGATCCCGCCCCGGAGTGACGGGCGAAGGTGGCCGCTGACTCCCAGGCCGACAGCCGCCTGGGCCGGGAGCGCAGCCATCCTCCACCCCGCCCGGGCGAGGATGAAGCGCAGCAGATCCGTCCACTCCCAACCTCCGGAGTCTTTCTCAAAGGCTCGCCTGGAAACAGGCGAGCCTTTTTCTGTGCAGGCATGCGGTTGTCGCTCAGGCCCTGGTCCGGGGAGGGCCGCTCGCCTCACTCCTCCAGCAGGTTCCCGCCCACCATGAGGCTCACCAGCTCGTCCACGCTGGTCTCCTGGATGGGGCGCTCCGCCACTTTCTTCCCCCGGCGCATGACCACCACCCGATCCGCCACTGCGAAGACATCCTGCAGGTTGTGGCTGATGATGATCACCGGCACCCTCTCTTCCCGCAGGGTGTGGACCAGGTGCAGCACTTTGCGCTGCTCTGGGACGCCCAGGGCCGCGGTGGGTTCGTCCATGATCATGAGCCGAGCGTTCCAGTAGACGGCCCGGGCAATGGCCACGGCCTGGCGCTGGCCGCCGGACATCTCCCGGATGGGCCGGCGCAGGTCGGGGATGTGGATGTCCAGCCGGTCCAGGATGGAGCGGGATTCGGCCAGCATGTGTTTGCGGTCCACGGCTTTCAGCAGGCCCAAGGAGCGGCGCATGGGCTCCCGGCCCAGGAAGATGTTGGCCGTGGCGTCCAGGTTCTCGCACAGGGCCAGGTCCTGGTAGATGGTCTCCACGCCCAGCCGCCGGGCCTCCAGAGGCGAGACGAAGGTGGTCTCTCTTCCCTGCAGGAAGATCTTGCCGCCGTCTGGCCGGTAGACGCCGGAGATCATCTTGATCAGGGTGGATTTGCCGGCGCCGTTGTCCCCGATGAGGCCCACCACTTCCCCGGGGTAGACGGCCATGTCCACGTTGTCCACCGCGGTCAGGCCGCCGAAGCGTTTGGTCAGCCCTTCCACTCGCAGGGCAGGCTCGGGTTGTCCGGTTTGCTGTGCTCTCTGTGCGTCCATGTTAGCTTGCCACCTGTTCTTTCGCTTGGTCCACCAGGACGGCCAGGATGATCACCACGCCCACGGCCACGAACTGCCAGAAGGGGTTGATGCCCAGGATCACCAGGCCGTTCTGGATCACGGCGATGATCAAGGCGCCGATGACCGTGCCGATGATGGTGCCCTCCCCGCCGAAGAGGGAGGCCCCGCCGATGACCACCGCCGCGATGGAGTCCAGCAGCAGGGCCTCGCCGGAGTTGGCCGCGCCGTTGGTGAAACGCATGTTGTAGAGGACGCCGGCCAGGGCCGCGGAGCCCGCGGAGAGCATGTAGAGGACGATGGTGCGCTGGTCCACCGGGATGCCGGCCCGGATGGCCGCTTCCTGGTTGCCGCCGATGGCGTAGGTGTGCAGGCCGAAGCGGGAGTGCTTCAGCAGCCAGTGGGCAGCCAGCACCAGGATCAGGGCGAAGGTCAACGGGTGGGGCAGGATGCCCGTGACTTGACGCAGCTCCGCGCCGGTGACCCCTGCCGGCGGGTTCAGGAAGGAGAGGCCCTGGCTGGGGTAGTAGTAGAAGAGGTAGCCGTTGCCGATGCGGCCCAGCCCCTGGATGGAGACGGGCAAGGGCATGCCGCCGGACATAAGGAAGCCGGCGCCCCGGGCGATGCCGAACATGCCCAGGGTGACGATGAAGGGCGGCACCTTCAGCTTGGCGATGATCAGCCCGTTGACCAGGCCCGGGATGAGCCCGACGAGCAGGCCCACGGCCAGGCCGGTGAGGGCGATGAGAGGCAGGGGCGTGCCTGGGGGCAGCCTGGTCATGGCCATGGCTCCGGCCACCGAGGCCAGCCCCATGACGAAGCCGGTGGAGAGGTCGATGCCGGCGGAGATGATCACGAAGGTCTGTCCCAGGGCCATGATGAGGAGGATGGCCACGTTGGCGCCGATGGCTTGCAGGTTGAAGAGGCTGAAGAAGCCTTCGCCGGTGAAGGAGAAGAAGACGACCAGAACCAGCAGGAAGAGCCAGGCCCAGATTCGGCTCAGGGTGCGCATCAAATGGGCAGGGTTGTTTCCAGGCATAGGGTTCGACCACGCGTTCTCTGTGAGCTGTTGAGGTGTGCCGTTGCGGTGAGCCGTTGCCGGCATCCTGTTTGACGAAAGCCTGGCTTGGCTGTCCCGGGAACATCTCTCCGGTGAGGCCAAGCCAGGCTCGGACGGCGAAGGGGGACAGCGCCTGGGCCGTGGCGGGCTGTGGATCCCAGCCCGATCCTGGGCCCAGGCGGCTGGGTCGGGCCTACTCGCTCTTGTAGATGGCCTTCTGGGCCTCCTCGGTGTCCACGTTGTCCCGGGTGATGATGACGTAGCCGGTGCGGAAGCGAGGCTGGATGGCGTCCATCTCCCCTTCCATGGCCTTCACCGCGTACTCCACCGCCACCTGGCCCATCTGGTAGGGCAGCTGGGCGATGACCAGGTCCACCACGTTGTTGCGCAGGTCCTCGATGGCGGACTCAGGGGCGTCGAAGTTGGCGATCTTCACCACGCCGGTGAGGCCCGCGTTGCTCACGGCCTGAGCCGCGCCTCGGGCGCTGAAGAGGTTGGTGCCGAAGATGCCGCCCAGGTCCGGCTCACGCTGGAGCACGGCGGTGGTCTGCTCGGCGGCCTTGGAGGAGTTGTCGTCGTTGTAGTCCACGCCCACCAGCTCCACGCCGTCCACCGCGTCGATCTCCTCCTTGCAGCCCTGCTCTCGCTGGTCCGTGGTGCTGACGCCGGGGACCGTGTTCTGGATGTAGATCTTGCCCTGGCCGCCGATGGCTTCGATCAGGGCCTCGCAGGCGATCTTGCCGCCCTCCACGTTGTCGGAACCGATGTAGGAGAGGGGGAAGGTGACCGGGCCGTTCACGTAGTCGCCGTCCCCGATGAAGGTGTCCACAGAGATGATCTTGATGCCGGCGTCGTTGGCCCGCTGCAGGGGCTCGATCATGGCCTGCTTGTCGTTGGCGGCGATGGCGATGACATCCACGCCCCGGGCGATCATGGCGTCCACGATGGCGGTCTGCTTGACCGCGTCCCACTCCGGCGGGCCGTCCACGACCAGGTTCACGCCCAGCTCCTTCGCCTTCTCTTCCGCGCCCTTGGTCATGGTGACGTAGAAGGCGTCCCCTTGTACGCCGATGATCAGGGCCATGGTGATGCCCTGGTCGCCGCCTTCCTCTGCTGGGGCGGGGGCGGCCTCCTGTTCTGCCGGGGCCGGCCCCGCGGACGGGGCGGGTGGCGCGGCGCAGGCGCTCAACACCAGGGCCACTACGGCGATGAGGGCCAGTACAAGCCAGCTTCTCTGTTGGGTGCGCACGGTGTGTCTCCTTTCAGACTGAGGCGGATGTGTGGATAGAGATGCCAACGGTGACTGAATTTGGGGAATGCACAGCAGGGGAACGCACGGCTGGGGGAACAGTCCGGGGGCAAGGGGGGAAGACACAGCGGCGTCTGCATTGTAGCAGAGCTTCGATTTTGGCGCCAGCCGGTTTTTTCGAGGTTTCCGGAGGAGGCGGTCAGCGCCCGGTCATCCCTTCAGCGCGCCGGCCAGAATGCCCCGGATGAAGTACCGGCCCAGGAAGAGGAAGAAGAGGAGAGGGATGCTCACCGCGATGAGGGCGGCGGCCATCTGCAGGTTGTAGAGGACCAGGGTGGTGCCTTTGGCCTCGGCCATGACCACCTGCACGGTCTGGGTCTTGCGGGAGGCCAGGGAGAGGGCCAGGAAGAACTCGTTCCACACCTGGGTGAAGATGATGATGGCCACGGAGGCGTAGGCGGGCAGGGAGATGGGCATGACCACCTGGAAGAAGATCTGGATCCGGGAAGCGCCGTCCACCTCCGCGGCCTCCTCCAGCTCTCGGGGGATGGCCAGGAAGAAGGTGCCCAGGAGTACAGAGGCCAGGGGCATGTTCAGGATCAGGTAGCTGAAGATGAGGCCGGCGTGGGACTGCCCCAGCCCGGTCTTGGCCATGAGGATGGAGAGGGGGATGATGACCACCTGGTAGGGAAGATAGAGGGCGATGCCCACCAGGATGAAGAGCACGGTGGAGAAGCGGGTGCGGATCCGGCTCAGGTAGTAGCCGCTCAGCCCGCCGAAGAAGGCGCAGAGGGCGGTGACGGAAAAGGAGATGATAATGGAGTTGCCCAGGCGGGTGGCCATCTCGCTGCGGAAGCGCTGGCTGCCGAAGAGCACCTCCGCGAAGTTGCTCCACTGGGGCTGGCCGGTGGGCAGCAGGTACTGCCCCTGGCTCACCTCCTGGGTGGACTTGAGCGCGGTGATCACCATGACGTAGATGGGCAGCAGATAGGCGAAGCTGAGCACCACCAGGACCAATCCGATCAGGATCTTGGCAGTTCGACTCTTGGTCTTCATTCAAACCACTTCCGGAAGGCGTAGATGGTGTAGGGGATGACCAGGATGAAAGAGCTGATGAAGATGATCACCCCCAGGCCAGCGCCGGCGGAAACCAGATGCTGCTGGAAGGTGGTGATCCACATGTTGAGGGCGAGCACATCGGTGGCGATCCCCGGCCCGCCGTAGGTGACAATGAAGACGATGTCGAAGACCTTCAGGGTGGAGATGAGCAGCAGGGAGACGAGGATCAGCAGGCCGCCCCGGATGTTGGGCAGGATGATGGCGAAGAGGATGCGCAGCCGGGAGGCCCCGTCCACGATGGCGGCCTCCACCAGCTCCTGGAGCTCGGTGGTGCGGAAGGAGGACTGGACGATGATCACCGAGAAGCCCAGGTACTGCCAGATGAAGATGAGGATCAGCCAGTAGGTGGCCGTGTCCGGGTCCGTGGTGAAGGGCAGGTTGGCGTCGATGCCCACCAGGCGCAGCAGGGTGTTGATGACGCCTCGGCTGGGCTCGTACATCCAGGACCAGATGGTGCCTGTGACGATGAAGGACATGGCCACAGGGTAGAGGATCAGGGTCCGGATGTAGGCCTCCACCTTGGGGAAGGGGGTGAGCTCCAGGAAGTAGGCCAGGAAGATGGCCACGGTCACCGTGGGGAAGACGCCCAGGATCAGCCACTTCAGGTTGTTGATGATGTCGACCTTGAACTTGGGCTGCTGGACCAGGAAGCGGTACCATTTGAGGCCGGCCAGCTGGTAGTTGGGGGCCATGGTCGACCAGTCGGTGAAGGAGACGTAGATTGTCCAGAGCAGGGTGCCGTAGAGCAGGATGAGGAAGAAGAGCAGAGGCGCCAGGAAGACCAGGTTCTCGGTCCAGGTCAGCTCCCCGCGGTGTCGTCTGCGCCGTTTTGCCACGATACGCTCCCAGTGAATGGGCTCCCAGTGAATGCACCTGGATGGCGAACGGGGTGTGGGGGATTGGGGCTCCGGCTTGGGGCTCCGGAGAGACTCCATCCCCGGAGCCCCAAGGCTGTGGAAGGGGACCGGTCAGACGTCAGCCCGGGCCGGCCCCTCCATCAAGGCCCACTACAGGATCAGGGCCAGACGTACCAGGCCGAGGCCTCCTTGACCCCGAAGGTCTCCATCATGTTGGCCACCGCCTGGATGGTGCCGTCCACGTCCGGCTGGGCCAGGAAGGCGGACAGGATGTCCCAGTAGGCTGGCTGGGCCGTGGCCGGCAGGATGCTGCCGTGCTGGTCCAGGATGAGCTTGCCCGGGTTGGCGGCCACGTAGTTCTGCAGCTCCTGGCGGATGGGATCCGGGAACTCGGTGGCGGGGATGTCCGTGCGGGCGAAGAGGCCGCCCTGGATCACGTCCGTGGGGATCTGCAGCTCCGGCGAGGCCACCACCCGCAGCCAGTCGTCCACCGCCGTGGGATGGGGCGCCTTGACCGTCTTGCCGTAGGTGTCCGGGTGGAAGAGCAGGATGCGCTCCGGCTTCTGGGGGAAGGTCACCGCGCCGAAGTCCACTCCTGGCTCCCAGTTGGAGCCCTTGGTGAAGGCGCCGATGGCCCAGGTGCCCATGATCACCATGGCCGCCTTCTCCGAGCCCACCAGGGCCACGGACTGGTCCCAGGTGAGGCCGGCATGGTCGGCGTTGATGTGGGGAATGAGCTGCTGGAACTTCTCCAGGGCTGAGCGATAGATCGGGTCGTTGGCCACGTCGATCTCGCCCTTGTAGAGCTTCACGTAGTACTCCGGGCCGCCCTCTTCCAGCAGGATGCTGTCGAAGACGAAGGCGTCGCCCCACTTCTCCTTGGAGCCCAGGCCCAGGCAGGCCATGTCGGGCTTGGCCGCCTCGATGGTCTCGCAGGCGCTCACCAGCTCGTCGAAGGTGGTGGGCGCGGAGAGGCCCAGCTCGTCAAAGAGCTTCAGGTTGTAGTAGAGGATGTTCTGGATGTGCATGTTCAGGGGCACGGAGTAGGGGTGGCCGTTGATGGTCACGGCCTTGGCCAGGGGGCCGGGGATGACCGAGAGGTAGTCCAGCTCCTCGTACAGGTCATCCAGGGGGACCAGCACGCCGCTGTCCACGTAGTTTTTCAGCTCCGCGCCGCCCAGGGTCTGGAAGGTGTCGGGGTAGTCGCCGGCGGCGATCCGGGATTGGAGGACAACCCGCTGGTTCACACCGCCACCGCCGGGGCTGGGGTTCTCGATGACCTCGATGTCAGGGTAGGCCTTGTGCAATGCCTCAAACATGGCGTCGGCCGCTTCCCGTTCGCCCGGGGCCGTCCACCAGTGGTAGATCTCCAGCTGGCGTTTGGGCTTCGCTTCGGGGGCGGCTTCGCCACCAGTCGAGGGGGCCGCGGGGGGTGCGCCTGGTGTGCATGCAGCCAAAACGAGAGACAGAATCAACAGGCTGGTCAGGAACAGCATACTCTTGCGCAACATAGGTTCCTCCCTTGGCTGAGCTTCTCGCCTGTCCTCACAGGTGAAAGGCCCGTGAGTCTGTGCTGAATGTTGGTTTGGAAAGAACGAAATTTGGCGCCTGCACGGGTTTCCCACAGCTCATGGAACCGGCTCGTCTCTGCTTCGGTTTCACCTCCTTTCTCGGGGGCTGCCTTCCTGACTCGATCTTCCAGCGCCTCTCGCGAAAAACCGTTTTCCTTGACAATTTCATGTTCCCATGAAGGCTGGAAATTGTCAAGGAAAACGGGT
>CAYQEB010000112.1:12026-14118 GCA_964416395.1 uncultured Caldilineaceae bacterium
CGCTCGTCTTCTGGGCGGGCAGCGAAGGGGCCCGCTCAGAGCAGGCGGGCCGCCTCCTGGACAAGCTCCTGGAGGTAGGCCGCCACCTGGTCGTTCAGGAAGGCCACGTAGGCCTCCTGGGACTCGCTCACCTGGGGGCCGGGCAGGGCCCGGGGCAGGATGTCCACCGCCTTCGCCTTGACGCGCCATTCGTCCTGTTTGCGCCACCGCCCAGGCGATCCCACGCAGCGATAGCGGACGAAGGTGATCTCGGCCTCCCCGCCCTCCAGCCGGGCCTCCAGCAGGACATCCATCCCCGTGTTGGAGAGGGACTGCCAGGCCCGGATCAGCGCGGCCAGCTCCCGCCCGACAGCCGCCACTTCCTGGCTCTGGGCGGCGGACTCGCCCCGGAGGAGGCGCTGGCGCGCCATCTTGTCCAGCCTCTTGACCAGATCGAGCGGGGCCTGGCGGGATGGGCCTGGCTCTCCCCGCAGGGTGTCGCGCAGGGTGGTCGTCAGCTGGGTCACCTTCCACCGGCCCGGCTTGATCTCCACCTTCTCCCGGCGCACAATGTGGGCCCCTTTCTGGCAGGAACGGGGCAGCTCCTGCTCCGTGGCCTGGCTCTGCCATTCCCGACGCCGGGCAGAGCGCCGCCGGCGCAGGGTCAGGGAGACGATCCCGCCGCCCAGCAGCATCGCGCCCAGGAGCAGGAGGAGCAGCCCCAGACCGCCCCCCTCATCCACGGCCGGCTCTCCCCTCTGGCCATCCTGGGGCGGGGCCGCTGCCTCCACCACCAGGAAGCCCCCAGGCAGTTTCGCGGCGAACAGCTCGTCCGGCCCGAAGTCTGCCACCACCTCCACCCGACGCGGGCCAGGGGACGCGTCCTCGGGGATGCGGATCACGGCGCCCATCTCCTCGTCGGAGGCAACCCAGCTCTCTCGAATCTGGATTCCCTCCATGTCCAGGCGCACTTGGTTGGCCTCGGCGAAACCGTGGCCGTAGAGCGCCACTTCCAGCTCCTGGCCCGGATGGCCCTCCCCAGGCTCCACCGCGTCCAGGCCGATGGGCGACTGGGCTGGCAGCACGGCCGCCGTCCATGCCACCAGCAGGCAGAGGCTCGCGGCCAGTAGCACAGGCCAGCGGGGCGCTTTCACGATAGGAGCTGGGAGAGGACCACCGCGAAGACGAACAGGACGCCTAGCGCGATGACAATCCCCACCAGGATGACGATGAAGCGCAGCAGACGGCTGAGGAAGGACGGTCGGGGTGGCGGCATCCCCGGACCAACCGCTTCCGTCGGCTGTTGCTGGAGGGGCTGTTCGTTCAGTTGCTTCCGCTGCCATGCCTGGAACCGTTCCCGCTCTTTGCGCCATTCATCCATCCGCCGCCGTTGCGCGTCGCTTATGCGCTTGTCGCGTTGTCGCATCTCCTCGATGATCTTCTCTTGCCGGCGTATCTCTTTGAACGGATCTCGCTGTCCGGGTGTGTTCATGGACAAAAACCTCCTTGCGAACCTTCGCAGTTGCCTCGCTAGACCATGGAAGTGGGCTTGTTGGTTGGCTCCAGCACCATGATGGGGATGTGGCGGCCCGCGGCCCGCTCCTTGTAGCGGGGAAAGCCGGGATAGGTGGCTTCGGCCAGCCGCCAGAAGCGCTCGTACTCCTCCCCTTCCGCCTCGTGGGCCCGGTAGGCGTGGGGCTGGCCGGCGATGGTGACTTCGGCCTGGGGATGGGCCTTCAGGTTGTAGTACCAGCCGGGGTTCCGGGCCTGCCCCCAGTTGGAGGCGATGACCGCCAGGGTCCCGGGATGATCCGGGTCGCGGATGCCCAGCAGGGGCGTGGTGCGGGGCTGGCCGCTCTTCCTGCCTGTGGTGGTGAGCATGATCACAGGCAGCCCGGCCAGGGCGCTGGTCAGGGTGTGTCGTCCGTGCGTCAACCGGAAGACGATGGGATCCATGTGGTGCAGGATGCGGGCAAAGATCCAGGAGCCCGGCCGGGACGCCGCGACCTGGGCGATCAGGCGGTTAACGATGTTGGGGTTCCGTTGGGCCATGAGCCACTCCTGTTCGTGTTTTTCGTGCATCAGGCGGCGATCGGCGTCTTTTTTGCGGTGC
>CAYQEB010000113.1:0-3531 GCA_964416395.1 uncultured Caldilineaceae bacterium
AAGTGCGTACACCGAGAGCGCTGAAAGCGCTCACGACAAACTTGTCAGGCAGAACAAAGAAACGGAGCGCACCATGAAAGTCACCATCATCGGCGCGGGGAGCGCTGTCTTCGCCACGGAGCTCATGACCGACATCCTCAGCACCCCGGCCCTGGAGCGGGGCACCTTCGCCCTGGTGGACATCGACCCGGAGCGGCTGGAGCTGGCCCACCGCATGGCCGAGTTCCTGATCCAGAAGAGCGGCCGGGCCTGGGAGGTGGAGGCCAGCACGGATCGGGCCCGGGTGCTGGCCGGGAGCGACTACGTCATCAACACCATCGAGGTGGCCGGGCTGGCCAACGTGCGCCACGACTACGACATCCCCCTCAAGTACGGGGTGGACCAGTGCATCGGCGACACCATCGGGCCCGGCGGCCTCTTCAAGGCCCTGCGCACCCTGCCGGCCTGGCTGGCCATCCTGGCGGACGTGGAGCGGCTGGCCCCCCGGGCCCTGGTCATGAACTACACCAACCCCATGTCCCTGACCGTCCTGGCCGGGGTGCGGGCCTCCTCCCTGCCCATCGTGGGGCTCTGCCACTCCATCCAGCACACCTCCCAGCAGCTGGCCGAGTACCTGGACATCCCCCTGGAGGAGATCGACTGGCGGGCCGCGGGGATCAACCACCTGGCCTGGTTCACCCAGTTGGAGCGGGACGGCCAGGATCTCTACCCCCTGCTGCGCCGGCGCATCCAGGAGCACCCGGAGATCTATGAGCAGGACCCGGTGCGCTTCGAGCTCATGCGACACCTGGGCGCTTTCCCCACCGAGTCCAGCGGCCACGTATCCGAGTACGTGCCCTACTTCCGCAAGCGGCCGGATCTGCTGGAAAAGTACACCCGGCCGGGCTACCGGGGCGAAAGCGGCTTCTACGCCAACAACTGGCCCCGCTGGCGGGCCGAATCGGACCAGGAGATCCGGGACTACCTGGCGGGCAAAGCGGAGTACACCCTGGAGCGGGGCCCTGAGTTCGCCTCCTACATCATGGAGGCCATGGAGACGGACACGCCCACGGTGATCTACGGCAACGTGCCCAACAGCGGGCTCATCGACAACCTGCCCCAGGATGGGGTGGTGGAGGTGGCCTGCCTGGTGGATCGCAAGGGCGTCCAGCCCACCCACTTCGGCCCTCTGCCCACCCAGTTGGCCATCCTGGACGCCCAGCACATGGCCTTCCACGACCTGGCGGCCACCGCGGTTCTGGAGCAGGACCGGGAGGCCGCGGTCCACGCCCTGATGGTGGATCCTCTCACCGCGGCGGTCTGTTCCCTGGAGGAGATCCGCCACATGTTCGACGAAATGGTGGAGGCAGAGAAGGAGCACTTGCCGGAGTTTCTGTGGAAATGAACCGCTCTCCATGGCGAACACCCTTCGCGCTGGCCCTCCTGGCCGGTGCGCTGGGGCTCCTCTGGTGGACGGCCGAGCCCCGGCTGTGGGCCATCCGCCTCATGGCTGGGAGCCCGCCTCGGCGCAGCCTGCTGGGCGTCTCCCTCTTCGAGCTGACCGAGGCCATCCACGCCACCTTGCCCTTCCTGGCGTGGATAGCCCTGGGCGGCGTCCTGCTCAGCGGACTGGCGGCCAGGCGACGTCCTGAGCTCCTGGGCTTCGTGACCGTCCTCACGGTGACGGCCCTCCTCTACGGGCTCAGCGCCAGCCTGGTGATCCGCGAACAGTCCGGCGCGCCCCACTATGTCTACCTGGCCGACGCCTTCCTCCACGGCCGGGTCACCCTGGCGGAGCGGCCGCCGAACTTTCAGGAGAACGACTGGACCCTGTACCAGGGGGAGTGGAGCGTCTCCTTTCCGCCGGCCCCGGCCCTGCTCATGTTGCCCTTCGTGGCCCTCTTCGGGCTGGCCTTCAACGATGTGCTCTTCACCCTGCTCCTGGGCGCCCTGAACGTGGCCCTCTTCTACCAGCTTCTCCCTCGGGTGGGGGAGAACGTGGAGAGACCTTTCCCCTTTGGCTCCGGCGCCCGCCTGGCCCTCACCGCGGCCTTTGGCCTGGGCGCGCCCCACTGGTGGCTGGCCGTCAACGGCCAGGTCTGGTTCACCGCCCAGATCGTGGCCACCACCTTCCTGCTCCTGACCCTGCTGGAAGTGCTGGGTCCTGGCCGCCCTCTGTGGACCGGCCTCTGGTTGGCCCTGGCCGCCCTGGCCCGGCCGCCCATCCTCTTGGCCCTGCCGGCCCTGGCCTGGCTCCTGGCCCGGAAACGCCCCGGGAAGGCCCTCTGGCCTGGCCTCATCCCCCTGGGCGTGACCGGCCTGCTCATGGGCTGGTACAACCTGGCCCGTTACGGCAACCCCTTGGACCTGGGCTACGGCCACATGGAGCTGGAGGAACTTCTGGCTCGGCGAGTGCGGGCCCACGGTCACTTCAGCCTGGTCTACCTTCGGGAGAACCTGGTCAACGCCTTCACCAAGCTGCCCACCTGGCGGAAGCAGGCGCCCTGGCTGGTCGCGGACGGCTGGGGGTTGAGCCTGCCCCTCTCCGCGCCTGTGCTGCTGGCCGGCCTGCGGGCCCCCTGGCGGGAACACCTGGCCCAGGCCATGCTCCTGGCGGCGCTCCTGGTGGCCATCCCCAACCTGCTCTACTACAACACCGGCTACCTCCAGTCCAGCTACCGCTACGCCCTGGACTTCCTGCCCTTCCTCTTCGTCCTGGTGGCCCTGGGCATGAAGGGCAGGCTCTCCTGGTGGAGCGCTGGGTTGGTCCTGCTCTCGATCGTCATGGGCTTCCTGGCCCAGCTGAACTTCATCCTGCTCGCCTTCGGTTGACGCCATGCCCACCCGCCTCCCACCCAACCGAGACCCACGCCCCTACGACCTCCTGGTGGTAGGGGAGATCAACCCGGACCTGATCCTGCGGGGAGACGTGGAGCCCGCCTTCGGCCAGGCGGAGAAACTGGTGGAGGAGGCCACCCTCACCGTGGGCTCCTCCGGGGTGATCCTGGCCATGGGCGCGGCCCGGCTGGGTCTGCGGGTGGCCTTCGTGGGCAAGTGCGGGGACGACGTCTTCGGCCACTTCATGCTGGCCGCCATGCAGGAGCGGGGCATCCACACCGCCGGGGTCCTGATGGTCCCGGACCAGCCCACGGGCTTCAGCGTCATCCTCAGCCGGCCAGACGGGGACCGGGCCATCCTCACCTACCCTGGCCTCATCCCCGCCCTGCGCGCGGAGGAGACGCCAGACCGCCTCCTGGCCCAGGCCCGTCACCTGCACGTGGCCAGCGTCTTCCTGCAGACGGCCCTCCAGCCTGGCCTGCCCCAGCTCCTGGACCGGGCCCACGCCCAGGGGCTGACCACCTCCCTGGACACCAACTGGGATCCCCGGGGTCAGTGGCGGGTGGCCCCCTTTCTGGAACGCTGCGATCTCTTCTTCCCCAACCGGGAGGAGGTGCTGCGCATCACCCGCGCCGGAGAGCTGGAGGAGGGGCTGGACATCCTGGCCCGGCAGGTCCCCCTCCTGGCGGTGAAGCTGGGGGCCGAGGGGGGCCT
>CAYQEB010000113.1:3631-7106 GCA_964416395.1 uncultured Caldilineaceae bacterium
GAGGTGATCGCCCAGCGGGCCGCGGAGCTGGCCCAGGTGGCCGAAGCCACCCACCATCGCCTGGGCCTGGCCCCGTCCACACCCCCGCCCCGCTACGTCATCGGCACCGAGGTGCCCATCCCCGGCGGCGCCCAGGAGCCGGAGGAGGGGCTGGCCGTCACCCCGCCGGAGGAAGTGGCCGAGACCATCCGGGTGACCCGGGAGGCCTTTCTGGCCCGGGGGCTGGACCAGGCCTGGGAGCGGGTGGTGGCGGTGGTGGTCCAGCCGGGGGTGGAGTTCGGCCACGATGTGGTCTTCCCCTACGATCCCGTCCGGGCCGCGCCCCTGGCTCGCTTCATGGAAGAGCAGGCCGGCCTGGTCTACGAGGCCCACTCCACCGACTACCAGACCCTCCCCGCGCTGCGGGCTCTGGTCCGGGACCACTTCGCCATCCTCAAGGTGGGGCCGGCCCTCACCTTCGCCCTGCGGGAAGGGGTCTTCGCCCTGGCCATGGTGGAGGAGGAGCTGCTGGCCGCAGGAGGCCAGGGGGAGCCATCCGGCATCCGGGAGGCCCTGGAGGAGGCCATGCTGGCGCATCCCCAGCATTGGCGCAGGTACTATCCCGGCCCGGCGGCGGCCCAACGGCTGGCCCGGCGCTACAGCTTCAGCGACCGCATCCGCTACTACTGGCCAGCGCCCTCGGTGCAGGCGGCCCTGGATCGGCTCCTGCGGAACCTATCTGCCGCCCCCATCCCCTTGCCCCTCCTCAGCCAGTTCCTCCCCGAGCAGTACCGGCGCATCCGGGAAGGGCGGCTGGCCAACCGGCCCCAGGAGCTGCTCCTGGACAAGATCCGGAGCGTGTTGGAGGAGTACGCCCGGGCCTGTGACGGCGGGGAGTAGCCGGATTCAGCAGGAAGATTTCATGCCCGGAACCCCTCTCTGCTATACTTGAGAACGGCGCTTGGGATAAGTGACACCGAGGCTCCAACGGCGGACATCCCAATTGCGGATACCGGGGAGGGAAGCGAAAGCGTATGGGCATCCAGAAACTACTGCGGCGCCTGAAACGCTCTGGCACTGCACCAAGTCTATCTCCTGGGACGGTAGTGGTGGTCTCTGGCCTGCCCCGGTCCGGGACGTCCATGATGATGCGTGTGCTCCAGGCTGGCGGGCTCCCCTTGCTCACCGACGGAGAGCGCCAGGCAGACGATGACAACCCGCGAGGATACTTCGAGTACGAGCGGGTCAAGAAGCTGGACAAAGGAGATACGGCCTGGCTCTCCCAGGCGGAGGGCAAAGGGGTCAAAGTGATCTCAGCTCTGCTGAAGCACCTGCCAGCGAACTACCGATATCGGGTCCTTTTCATGGAGCGAAACCTGGCCGAGGTGATGGCCTCCCAGCGGAAAATGCTCATCCGCCGAGGCAAAGAGCCGGACGAGATCCCCGATGAGGAGATGGCCGATCTGTTGGCCCAGCATGTGGCCCAGGTCAAGGCATGGCTGGCCCGGCAGCCGCATTTTCAGCTGCTGGAGGTGAGTTACAACGCCATGCTCGCGGATCCTCGGCCCTGGGTCCAGGAGGTGAACCGCTTTCTGGGTGGATTCCTGGACGAAAAGGCCATGGTGGCTGCAGTGGATCCCAGCCTCTACCGGAACCGTAAACCGTAGCCCGGAAGACAAGTGACGGGATGTTTCGAGAGACGCGAGAAGGCGAGAAGGAGGGACACATGCGTCAAGATCTGGAATATCTGTTCAAGGCCGCTCTCATCGTCCTCGGCACCGTTCTCCTCACGGGTGTCTGGCCCGAGTGGACAGGGAGCCACCCATGGGATCCCACGTTCATCGGCCTCACCCTCATGATGATCGCCCTGGCCACATACGTCATCGCCACCAATTACCTGGTCGAACCCAAACAGCCAGCCCGACTTTCGCCCCCAGGCCAGCTGACAATCTGGCTTCTGGGGGTGATGGGCGCACTCCTCGGCACCCAGGGGCTACGCCGTCTTGAGCCGACAGTGGACTTCTGGCTCATCTACGTCGTGATGCTCACCTATGCTTCCCGAGACGGTTGGCGTTGGCTCCTCCGCCAGGCGTGGCCGCTGTCCAAGGCCCGCAACTGAGGCTGGGCTGCCCGCCCGTCTACCCATCCCCACCTTTCTCGGGTATAATGACGGGCCATGAGCACCGATCTACGTCGGAAACTCCTCTGGTCCCTGATCCTGGCCCTGGCCATCTACATCGCCCTGGTCATCTACGGCGACTGGCAGGCCCTCTCCCGCACCCTGGCCGATTTTCCCTGGGCCTGGCTGCCGGCGATCTTCGGCCTGACCCTGGTGAACTACCTGGGGCGGCTGGTCAAGTGGCACTGGTACCTGCATCTGGTGGGCGTGCCCATCCCCTGGCAGCAGAGCGCTCGCATCTTCGGCGTGGGCATGATCATGGTCATGACCCCGGGCAAGGTGGGGGAACTCCTGAAGAGCTACATGGTGAAGAACGTCGCCGGCGCGCCCATGCGCATCACCGCGCCGGTGATCCTGGCGGAGCGCATGACCGATGGGCTAGCCATGTTGCTCCTGGCTGGGCTGGGCCTCGTCGCCTTCCCAGCCCCCCGCACCCGCTGGCTGGCCGGGCTGATCCTCCTGGCTATGCTGGCCGCGGTGACGGTCATCCAGATCCGCCCGCTGGCTCTCTGGTTCCTGGACACAGCCCGCCGCCTGCCCATGCTGCGCCGCTTCGCCACGGGCATGGCCGATTTCTACGAGAGCAGCTACACCCTCTTCCGCCCCCGCAACCTGCTCATCTCCGTGGGCATCGGCGCCTTGAGCTGGCTATGCGAAGGGCTGGCCTACTACCTGGTCCTGGTGGGAGTGGGCATCGCCGCCGGGCTGGAGGCCGCCCTCGTTGCCGTCTTCATCTTCAGCATCAGCACCGTGATCGGCGCGGTGGTGGCCACGCCTGGCGGGCTGGGCGGCACAGAGGGAGGGCTGGTGGCCCTGAGCGAGCAGCTCCTGGGCCTGGCCCGCACGCCTGCCACCGCGGCCGCCCTGCTGGTCCGCTTCGCCACCCTCTGGTTCGGCGTGGCCATCGGGCTGGTCAGCCTGGTCCTCTGGCCGGAGCTCCTGGCCGGGGCGTCGGACAGGCCCGAAGCAGAGGCCGGCGACTAGCCGACAGCAGCCCCGGACCCCTTTTCGGAACCCACCCATCCTGCGGAAGGAAGCCGCCATGTGGAAAGTCGATCTGCACGCCCACACCGTCTACAGCCGGGACTGCATGGTCCGGCCGGAAGCGCTGATCCGCCGGGCGCGAGCCATCGGCCTGGACAAGCTGGCCATCACCGAACACAACAACCTGGCCGGCGCTCGGGCTGCCAAGGCCCTGGCCCCGGACCTGATCATCCTGGGAGAGGAGATCAAGACCACCCACGGGGAGATCATCGCCTATTTCCTCCAGGAAGAGGTGCCCCGGGGCCTCTCCCCGGAGGAGACCATCGCCCGGCT
>CAYQEB010000113.1:7206-13440 GCA_964416395.1 uncultured Caldilineaceae bacterium
TCCTCCAGGAAGAGGTGCCCCGGGGCCTCTCCCCGGAGGAGACCATCGCCCGGCTGCGGGAGCAGGGCGCGGTGATCAGCATCCCCCACCCGCTGGACTCGGTGCGCTCCTCGGCCATGGGCCGAGAGAACGTGCTCCGGATCATCGATCAGGTGGACGCGCTGGAGGTGCTCAACGCCCGCTGCGTGCGCCCCCAGGACAACGCGGCCGCGGCGGAGCTGGCCCGAGAACACGGCAAGCTGGTCACCGCGGGGAGCGACGCCCACACCCTGGCCGAGCTGGGGCGGGCCCACCTGCTCATGCCCGAGTTCGAGGACGCCCCCGAGAGCTTTCTGTCCGCACTGGCTCAGGCCCAGCCCCAGGGACGGGTCAGCCCCTTCTGGCCCCATCTGGTGAGCACCTGGGCCAAGTGGCGCAAGAAGTTCTTCCCCATCGAGTATGGGGGTCAGAAGCACCGGGCCTGACGCGCCGCCCCTCCTGCTCCTCTGGCTCCAGCCGCCGATCTTCGTTTCGCCCTCAACCCACGCCTTCGATCTGCCATGTCTCTTTTTCTTGCTGTTCTCATCAGCCTGGCCGCCGCGGTGATCCCTACCCTGATCTATGCCCTGGCCTTCTACTGGGTGGACCGCTACGAGCGGGAGCCCCTCTGGTTGGTGGTGGTGGCCTTTCTCTGGGGAGCCGTCCCTGCCGTGGTGGTCAGCCTCCTGGGCGAGCTGATCATCGGCACGCCTTTCGTGAACGCGCCGGGCTCGGTGGCCGAGGGGCTGGTGAGCTCCGCGCTGGTGGCGCCGGTGGTGGAGGAGCTGGCCAAAGGGGTGGCCCTGTGGGCCATCTACCGCTTCCGCCGCCAGGAGTTCGACGGCGTCCTGGACGGGCTCGTCTACGGCGCGCTCATCGGTTTCGGCTTCGCCATGACCGAGAATTTCCTCTACTTCATCGGCGCTTTCAGCCAGGGCGGCCTGGCCACCCTGACCCTGGTCATCTACCTGCGCTCCATCGTCTTCGGCCTGAACCACGCCTTCTACACGGCCCTCTTCGGCATCGGCCTGGGCCTGGCCCGGCAAAGCCCATCCCGGCAAAGGGGACGGCTCTGGGCTGGTCTGGGGCTGGCCGGGGCCATATTGACCCACTCCCTGCACAACTTCGGCGCGGGGATCACGGCCATCAACGGGCTGGGCTTCCTGCTGAGCCTGGGGTTGGCGGCCCTGGGAGTGGGGCTGATCGGTCTGGCCATCCTCCTGGCCTGGCAGCAGGAGCGGCGCTGGATCCAGGAGGAGCTGGCCGAGGAAGTGGGGACGTTCCTCAGCCCGGAGGAATATCGGGGGCTCACCCGGGGCTGGCGGCGCTCCCCGCTGCTGAGCCGACGACACAACCCGAGCCACGCCAAGCGCCTGGGCCTGCTGGTGGAGCTGGCCTTCCGCAAGCACCGGCTGCGTCGGCTGGGCCCGCAACGGGAGGCCAGCATCGAGAGGCAGGTGCAGGAGTTGAGGGAACGAATCGAGCAGGAGCTGAAGGGGCAAAACGACAGGGCAGCGAGAGAAGGAGAACCGGGCGAAACCTGAGCTCCCTCACGAAACCCGGCCCAGGTTCTCCTTCAGGCGACGGCGCCGCCAGACCGCCAGCAGGACAGAGCCGAATTCCGCGGAGAGCATGCCCGCCAGGATCAGCGCGCAGCCCCAGAGGACCCGGCCGGTGAGCTGTTCGCCGATGAGCGCGTAGCTGGCCAGGGCGGCGAAGACCGGCTCCAGGCTGAAGATGAGGGCGGTGTGGGTGGCGGAAGTGAAGCGCTGGGCCGAGGCCTGGAAGGTGAAGGCCATGGTGGTGGCCAGCAGCCCGGTGAAGGCCGCCGCGAAGAGCACGTTGCCCGTCAGGGGCGGGATGCCCTGGGGCAGCTCCGTCAACAGGGCCAGGAGGAAAGTGACCACGGCCACGGTGGTCACCTGGAGGGCGGCCAGCCAGGTGGCGGAGACCCGAGGGGCGTAGCGGCCCACCAGCAGAATGTGGATCGCGAAGGAGACGGCGCAGAAGAGGACCAGCAGGTCCCCCAAGCCCACGGAGAGGTCCTGGTTCAGGCTGAGGAAGGCCAGGCCCAGGGTGGTCAGGAGCACCCCCAGGATGGCTGGGGCCTCCACCGGCTGGCGCAGGAAGAAGGCCGCGCCGATGGGCACCATGACCACGCTGGTCCCGGTGATGAAGCCCGCTTTGGCTGGGGTGGTGTAGCGCAGGCCGAAGGTCTGGAAGGCGTAGCCCGCAGCCAGGACCAGACCGATGACCACCCCCGCCAGGACGATGCGCTGGCTGGGGCGAAAAGAGGGGCGGGAAGCGGGATCCCCGGGCAGCGCGACGTGGCCCCGCCGCTTCCACCAGAGAAGGGGCAGGAAGGCCAGAGCGGCGATGCTGAAACGGAGGGAGAGGAAGGCGAAGACCGGCCAGACCCGCACCGCGTCCTGGACCATGACGAAGGTGGCGCCCCAGACGAAGACCACCAGGAGCAAGGAGAGGTCGGCGAGGAGTTGACGGCGGGTCACGACCCTAGTTCCCGTTTCACGGTGCGCACCAGGGTGTCTGCGCGCAGGTCCGGCAGGTTGTAGCAGACCCCGCCCATGGCGTCGGCCAGGGCCTGGGCCAGCCCCCGGTCGAAGGCTGCGTGCTCCATGTTGATGACGATGGTGCGGATCTGGGATTGGCTGAAGAGGGAGGCCATGCGCATGGCCTCTTCCTGGGCGGGCATGCCGGTCATGCTCACATTGCCGGCCCCGTCGGTGAGGAGAATCAGCATGGCCCGGGTCTCCGGATCCTTGCGGCGGGCGTTCTCCAGCACCTGCCAGGCGGTGTAGAGGCCGTGGCTCAGGGGCGTCTTGCCGCCCACGGGCAGATCCTTCAGGGCGCGCTGGGCCAGCTCCACGCTGCCTGTGGGGGGCAGCACCACCCGAGCCTTGTCCCGCTGGAAGACGATCATCCCCACCTGGTCCCGGCGCTGGTAGGCGTCCACCAGCAGGCTGAAGATGGCCCCTTTGGTGGCCTCCATGCGCTCCGCCGCGGCCATGGACCAGCTGGCGTCCACCACGAAGAGGATGAGATTGCCCGTGCGTCGCACCCGCACCTTGCGCTGCAGATCGCTCATGCGCAGCTTCAGGGCCGCCTCGCCCTCGTCGCCCTGGCGCTGGAGCTGGTAGGGCGCGGCGGCTCGGAAGGTGGCGTCGAAAGCGATGTCCGTGGTCTTGTCCCGGGCCGGTCGGGCCTTGATGTAGCGCCCCCGTTTGCGTTCCGTGCGGCTGTAGGAGCGTTTGCCCGACTTCTCCCGGGTCATCTTGTCCAGGGGGGTGTCCAGCCGTTTGGTCTCGAAGACGTCCCCCACGTGGACCGGCTTGCGGGCCCCCTTGTCGTCCCCGGGCGATGAACTCTGCTGGGGGGAAGCGTCCGGCTCGGACAGCCCCCCTTCCCCAGCCTCCGGTGAGGAGTCTACTTCCGAGTCATCGCCCTCGGGGCTTTTTTTTCATCCACCTGGGCGCTGCCGGCCTGGGCTTCCTGGGTGGCGTCCTCGTCGGTGTAGGCCTGCTCCGCCTCGGCCCGGGCCTGGCGCATGCTGGCGTCCAGCTGATCCGGCTGGAGCACCGCCTCCTGGAAGGGTTGCTTCTTCATGCGATGGGGCAGGGCCAGCTCCGCGGCCAGGAGGATGTCCCGGTCGGTGATGTGGTCCCGGCCCTCGAAGGCGGCGTGGGCTCGGGCCGTCTTCAGGATCACGATGTCCGCCCGGTGGCCGTCCACGTTGAAGCTGGCCGTGAGGGCGGCGATGGTGTAGAGGTCCTTCTGGGTGTAGGTGACGTCCTCGTAGGCCCGACGGGCGGCGATGATGCGTCGCCCCATCTCCTGCTCCGCGTCCGCCCACTCTTCGTAGAACTGCTGGGGGTTCTGTTCGAAGGCGATGCGCCGGCGCAGGATCTCCACCCGGTCCCGGGGCTCGGTGATGCCCACCACGTCCACGGCATGGGCGAAGCGGTCCAGGAGCTGGGGGCGCAGATCCCCCTCCTCCGGGTTCATGGAGCCCACCAGGACGAAGCGAGCCGGATGCTGCACGCTGATCCCCTCTCGCTCCACCACGTTCACGCCCATGGCCGCGCTGTCCAGGAGCAGGTCCACCACGTGATCGTCCAGCAGGTTCACCTCGTCCACGTAGAGGACGCCCCGGTTGGCCGCGGCCAGGATGCCCGGCTCGAAGTGGCGCTCCCCCTTGCGGATGGCCTTCTCGATGTCCAGGGTGCCCACCACCCGGTCTTCCGTGGCGCTCACCGGCAGGTCCACGAAGGGGGTGGGGCGGAAGACCGTGGGCAGGGCGCCGTTGGCTTCGGGCTGGCGCTGACAGGTGGCGCAGAGGCCGGCCGGCCGGTCCGGGTGGCAGCTGAAGGGGCACCCCTCCACCGCTTCGATGTCCGGCAGGAGAGCGGCCAGGGCCCGGGCGGCGGTGGACTTGGCCGTGCCTCGCTCCCCGCGGATGAGCACGCCGCCGATGAGGGGGTGAACTGCGTTGAGCAACAGGGCGCGCTTCATTCGCTCCTGTCCGACGATGGCTGTGAAAGGATAGGTGAATCGCATGGGGTGGTTTCCTCTTCTTGAACGAATGCTGATTTCTGAACGAGTGCAGAACGGGCTCGCTGGCCAGTGCGGAAGGAGAGTGCCCTCCTCTGTGCTCGGTTGAACCCACCACGCCCCATTATACCCGAGGGAAACAGGCCGTCACAAACCGGGGCGAACCGGTCCAGGATGTGGCCAGGCCGAAACTTTTCCATTTCGGCCCACGTAGTGCACAATTGAGAAAACACGCACAGCCCGTGAAGAGAGAGACCATGAGCAATCCGGAGCAAGAGTGGCTCAGCGCGGCCCGGGCAGGGGATCGCCAGGCGTTCAGCCGCCTGGTGGAGGCCTATCAGCGGCCAGTCTTCAACCTCACCTATCGCATGCTGGGGAACCGAGAGGAGGCGGAGGACGCGGCCCAGGAGACCTTCCTGCGCGCCTACGCTCGGCTCCGCCAGTACAACCCGGAGCACAAGTTCAGCACCTGGCTCTTCTCCATCGCCAACCACCACTGCATCGACCGGCTGCGCAAACGGCGGGTGCTCACCCAGTCCATCGACGACACCCCCCTGGCCTACCTGCTGGAAGGCGGGGAGCCTCATCCGGAACAGAGTCTGTTACGCCGGGAGGAGGCGGACGAGCTCCAGCACCTCCTGGACCAGTTGGAGCCCCAGTACCGCACCCCCCTGATCCTGCGCTACTGGTATGACTACAGCTACCAAGAGATCGCCACCGCCATGGGGCTGAGCCTGGCCGCGGTGAAGAGCCGACTCTTCCGGGCCCGGCAGAAACTGGCGGAGATCTACCAGCAGTCCCAGGCGTCGTCCCAGGCCACAGGCCCCACGGGCCGAAGCGCCGGCCGCCCGTCCAAGACAGGGGCCCAGAAGCGACGTTCCGTCCTGCACCTGGCGCGCCCGGGCTTTTCGGAAGGCTTCAGCGAGGCAACACCATGACCCACATCCAAGAACAGCACCCCAATTCCAACCTGCTTGACCACGAGGAGATGGGCCTCCTCATGTCCCTGGCCCTGGACCACATGCTGGATCCCCAGGAGCAGGAGCAGCTGGAACGACACCTGGCCCAGTGCCCGCCCTGCGCCCGGCAGTGGCGGATCTGGCAGACTGTGGACAGCCGCTTCCAGGATCCACCGCTGGTGGAGCCCCCCGCGGACTTCGCTCTGCGCCTGGAGGCTCGCCTGGCCCGCCGAGAGCAGCGCCATCGTCTCTGGGTGGCCCTGGGGCTCGGCTTCCTGACCATCGGGGTGTGGGTGGCCAGCATCCTGGGCATCGGGGTGCTCCTGAGTGTCCTGGCCTATCAGTTCGTGCCCTGGGCGCCCCACCTGCTCCTCCTCTTCACGGAGGTGTGGGCCAATGTGGTCGCCCTGGGAAGCACCACCTGGCAGCTGCTCATGGGCCTTGTCAGAAGCCCCGCCACCCTGCTGGCCGGGGCCGGGTACCTGCTCTTCTGCCTGCTGATCCTGGGGCTGTGGACCCGGTTCCTGCGCCGCAGCACAGGCCACCTGGCCCAGGCCTAGCGCAGTGGACGAACAACAGGCTGCAGGGCGGGAAATTCTCAGCACGAAGGATGCTGTTTCGCTCAGCGCTCTCAAACAGTGCCTGCAAAACAGTGCCCACAAAACAGTGCCCACAAAAGCGAGGTGAT
>CAYQEB010000114.1:0-4407 GCA_964416395.1 uncultured Caldilineaceae bacterium
GTTGTTTGTCCACAGCTTCTGCCAGGTCACTCCGCCGTCCTGGCTGCGGTAGAGGCCCAAGTTGTTGCCGTAGCAGGTGACGTACACCCATCCCGGGTTGGACGGGTCGGGCTCGATGTCGTACACCCCGCGCATCTCCTTGAGGCCGGTTTTCTCCCAGCTCTCTCCGCCGTCGGTGGAGCGCCAGAAGCCGCCATCGCCGCCAGCGTACACCAGCCGGCCGTCGTGAGGATCCACGGCAGTGATCCGGGCCCGTCCCTCTGCGAAGACCTTCTGCCAGTGGAAACCGTCGTCCTGGCTGCGGTAGACCTGGTTGGCCGCGGTGACGAAGAGGGTGCGTTGACCTGCAGGGCTACGGGGATCCAGGGAGAGCCCCCAGATCTCAGCGCCCTGCTGAGGATCGGGCAGGCCCGCGCCCACGTCCCGCCAACTGCCCGGCTCCCCGTAGTCGTCGCTGCGGATCAGGTGGCTGGATGGCCGACCGTTGGGCCCCGTGCGCACACTCCCAGCCCAGACCACCTCGGGCCGCGCCGGGTCGGTGAGGATGGTGCGCACATCCCCGCCTCGGCCCCCCTCCCAGCCGAACTCGTCCTGGTTGCCGGACTGCCAGGTGTCGCCGTGATCTCGGCTGCGCCAGATGCCCAGGTCCCACAGGCCGATGTAGATCAGGCCCGGCTCGGCCCGGCTGATCTCCAGGTCGTAGACCTCCGTGTTGTCGATGCCTGTGCTCTGCCACTGGTTGGATCTTGGCGGGACCTCCCGGGTGTGCAGGCCCCGGAAGGTGGCGCCGCCATCGAAGGAGCCGTACACGAACTGCTGGTTGACCCAGTAGTAGGCGTCCGGATCCGACAGGTCCCCTCCCCAGACAGAGCCTGGGCCGCTGCCGAAGTGCCAGGCGGGTTGCCAGCCCGGCTCCGTCCAGTCGCTCACCGTGCTCTTGGGCCTCCACTGCCCACCGGCGTCGGTGCTCTCCCACACCCCCTCCCCGTTGATGATGCGCAGCACCTGGGAAGATGCGGCGAAGATCCGCCCCCACACGTCCGCCTGTTTCGTCCAGGTGTGGCCCTGGTCCTGGCTGCGGAAGACGCCTGCGCCCTCCACGGTCGCGAAGAGGGTCTGGGGGTCGGCGGGGTCCAGGACCATGTCGTAGATGGGGCCCAACGCCTCGCCCAGCCGCTGCCAGTGCCGGCCGCCGTCCTGGCTGCGGAAGAGGGCCTTGACCCCGGTGGCGAAGCGGTGCTCCCCCGAGATCAGGTAGAGCACATCCGGCTCCTGGGGGTGGAGGACCAGGCGCAGAATCCGCACCTGCTTCGGGAACGCCGGGGCCTCCACCTTCTGCCAGGTGAGCCCCCGGTCCTCCGTTCGGTAGATGCTGCCCCGGACTCCCCGCCAGCCCGACTGTCGGGCGGCGTAGCCGATGCGCGGATCCTTGGGGGAGATGGCGATGTCGGTCCAGTAGCCGCCGTCCACGACCAGCTGGAAGCTCTCGCCCCGGTCCTGGCTGCGGTAGAGCCCGCCGTCGATGCCCAGGTAGATGATGCGTTCGTCCTCTGGATCGAACCCCATACCGCTGGCGTGGGTGAACTTCAACCCCCGATACGAGCCGATCACATCCCAGGACTGGCCTCGATCCAGGCTGCGGTAGGCCCCGCTCACGTCGGAGCAGACGATGAGGATCCCGGTGGGCCCCGCGCCCACGCACATGAACCAGCCCCCACCGCCCGGGTTGACGGCTTCCCAGGTCTGGCCCGAGGGCTGGCCGAGTTGAAGACGACGCACGCTGATTACGGTCACAGTGGCGGCCACCAGGATGGCTATGGACAGCAGCAGAAGACGCCAGGGTGTTCTCATCGAAGTTTCTTCGTGGCGGGAAGGGAAGAAGCGCTTTCCGCTAGCCGAGCCTGCTGCCAGGTTGGCCCGCCGCTAGCTCGACCCACCGTTGCAGACCAGGACCTGGATGTTCAGCTGGCGTAGCGCGTCGATGAAGCTCTGGTCCGCTTCCGCGTCAGTGACCAGCACGTCCACGGAGGTGATGGGCGCCAGGAAGACGCTGCTCACCCGGCTGAACTTGGTGTGGTCCGCCACGATGACCCGTTGGGGCGCGATGGCCAGGATGGCCCGGTCGGTCATGGCCTCGGGCAGGTAGTCGCTGGTCAGCCCGTGCTGCACGTCGATGCCTCGAATGCCCATGAAGACCCGGTCGGCCCGGAACTCCCGGATGGCCTGCTCCGCGATGTGGCCCACCATGGAAAGCTCGCTCTGGCGAAACATGCCCCCGATGACGATGAGCTCCGTGTGGCCGTTGCCGGCCAGTTCGTTGATCACCGGCAGGGAGTTGGTGATGACCGTCAGCTCCGGGATCGCCCGCAGGTGGGGCGCCATGCACTGGACCGTGCTGCCACTGCCCAGGAAGATGGTCTCTCCAGGCTGGACCAGGCTGGCGGCCAGGCGGCCGATGCCCTCCTTGGCCTCCTGGTTCTCTACCAGGCGCTGGACGATGGGCGGCTCCCGCTGGGCCCGCTCCACCTTGATGGCCCCGCCGTGGGTGCGGCGGATCCAGCCCTGGTTGGCCAGCTCCTCCAGGTCCCGGCGGACGGTGGCCTCGCTCACCTCCAGCATGCGGTTCAGCTCGGCCACGGTGATCTGGCCTCGCTCCTCCACCAGGCGGCGGATCTGGGCCTGTCGTACGGACTTCAACATGGTGGCGTCATTCGCGAGGAAGGGGTGAGCGGTTGTGCGCGTTTGTGTGTGGTGTTGTGCGCGATATCGTGGGGGATCGTGCTCAGTTTAGCACGGGAATGAGCGATTGTCAACGGCCTGCGCGAAAAAGCCATCGCTTTCGAGAAACCTCCTCCGCTTCTCGGAAGGGATGGGAGGATGGCCGTCGAGGATGGCCGTCACTCGCCTCGGCTGACCAGGGGCAGGTAGAGGGCCTGGCCGGCGGGAAACTCCAGGGCGCCCAGATCCACGCCGCCGCCCTGGATGCGAGGCCCGCCCTGGAAATCCGCATCCCCCACAGGGGCGCTGGCATCCCCCACATCGATGGCCGGCGAGTCGGCCTGGAGGCGCAGGTCCGGCTCGGTGACGTCCACGAAGCGGGGATCCGCGAAGAGGGAGTGGCTATCGTTGCCCGTAGCCCCGCGATAGGCGTCGAAGCCCTGGTGCGTGTTCTTCCGCCACTGCCACTGGCTGCCGTCCGCTCCATCCGGGGCGAAATAGAGGTTGTAGTCCACCAAATTGCCCTGGTTCTGGCGGAAAGGGTTGCTGATGAGCAGGCTCTGGGCGTTGGCGTAGAAGAGGTTGTTCTCGATGCGGTTGTCGTGGACGTCGTACTGGAGGAGGAGCTCGCCGTTGCCCTCCTCCAGGGTGTCGTTCTGGAAGAAAGTGTTGTTCACGATGACGTTCTGGAAAGCGCTGCCTCGCTGCTGGTCGTAGCCCCCCATGGCCAGGCCGGTGATCTGGTTCCAGTAGACCAGGTTGTTGCGCACGGTGATGAAGCTGGCGTCCCCGTTCCCGTGCTCGCTGGCCACCTCGATGCCGATGTTGCAGCGGTAGACCCGGTTGCCCTGGATGGTGATGCGGACGCCCCCGTCCACGTAGATGCCGTCTGCGCTGCGATCCCCTCGGTAGGCCGGATTGCCTCCGCTGTCGATCTGGTAGACCGTGTTCCCCTGGACCAGGCCGTCCCGGGCCCGGTCGTAGGCCGGATCCGGTGCGGTGCCCTCGAAGCCGATGAGGTCGATGCCGATGTTGTCGTTGTGGTGGATCCGGTTGTCCAGCACCTGGAAGTTCTCCACGTTGCCGTTCAGGACCAGGGACTCGCTCCATCCCAGCTTCAGGTGGTCCAGCTCGTTGCCCTGGATGAGCAGGTGATGGATGGAGGCCGGGGCCTGGTCGCCGTAGACCGCGATGCCGTGGGCGTTGCCGTCCTGGGCCTGGGTCTCGATCTGGTGGATGCGATTCCCCCGGATGGTCACGTGGTGGGAAGCGCCGCTCACGAAGATGCCCGCCGGCGTCGCGTCCGGGTCGCTGCTGCTGAAGTTCCGGATCTCGAAGCCCTGGATGACCACGTAGCTCCGGTCCACCAGAGTGAAGCCCACAGGGCCATCCGGGTCCGTCAGCCCGGAGCCGTCCAGGACCGCCGTCTCCCCGGGGTAGCTGGCGAAAGTGACGGGGCCGTCGCTTTCCGTGCCGGAGACCATCACCGTGACCGCCTCGTTGTAGACGCCGCCCCGCACGTAGGCCGTCTCCCCTGGGGCCAGGCGCTCCGCCGCGTGCTGGATGGTGCGCCAGGGCTGGGTCAGGGTGCCCGGGTTGCCGTCGTCCCCGTCCACGGCCACGTAGAAGGCATTCACGTAGAAGGCATTGCCGCCGGCCTGGCTGTCCGTCTGGGCCGCCGCCTCGGGT
>CAYQEB010000114.1:4507-13324 GCA_964416395.1 uncultured Caldilineaceae bacterium
CACGTAGAAGGCATTGCCGCCGGCCTGGCTGTCCGTCTGGGCCGCCGCCTCGGGTGTGCCGGGGGTGGGGCGGGCTCCACAGCTGGCCAGGGCCAAGGTCATCGCCACGCTCACCGCAATCAGACCAATGCGCATGGGTTCGCTCCTCTGTTCAAGTTGAGTTCATTCGTGCCGGAATCCAGGCCCGAATCCATCCAGGGCGCTCCGCGGGGGCTGTCACTCTGCCAGGGCCGCCTGGATATTCGCGTAGTCATCCCTGAGCTGGGCCAGGGCCCTGGGATCCACCGGCCGGTCCCCGTAGTGGACCTGCATGTAGGCCTGGGTGATCCGAGCCAGGGCCTCCTCCTGGCCGGGGAAGGCCGCCTGGAGCCGGGGCAGGTACTCGTCCGGGGGCAGGGCGGGAGGCCGGGGGTGGCCCTGGGAGCGGGCCAGGCGTAGCAGGTTGGCGTAGATGTTCTCCACGGAGATGGCGGCCAGGAGCTGGCTGCCCAGCCCGTAGCGGCCCACCATCCGGGCCAGGTTGCGCAGGCGGTCCAGGCCCCGTTGCCAGACCGTCTCCCCCAGGATGGACTCTGTGCGGCCGGTCTCCTCCGCCTCCTCCGCCGTGGAGGCCCGGCGTCGCCGCTCCAGGTGGACCCAGACGAAGAGGACCAGCACGCTCACCACCGCCAGGACCAGGCCGTAGCGCAGGGCCGTCCAGATCCAGGCGGGGACAGCCGGCCCTCGGGCGGCTTCCTGGGCCAGCTCCTGGGCGTCCTGGGGCTGCAGGTTCAGGTTGGCCAGGTACTCGGCCAGGTCCACGTTGGCCAGCATGCGGGCGATGACCCCCTGGAGCCAGAGGAGCAGGGGCTGGAGCAGGAAGAGAAGCAGCCAGAGGGCCCAGAAGAGGAGCTGTCCCAGCAGGCGCCACAGGGGAGCGAACCAGCCCAGGAAGGTGCGGATGTGGGCCGGGGTGTAGAGCTGGGCCAGGAGCAGCGCGCCGCCCACGGTCAGGCCGCCCATGAGGAGCAGCTGCCCCAGCCGGTCCAGGGGGAGGAGGCCGCCGGAGCTGCCCGGGGAGCTGGTGGCCTTGTCGTCGATCCGGGCCAGGGCCACTGCCATCAGCCCCAGGAAGAGGAAGATCCAGAGCAGGGGCAGGCCACTGGCCGTCTCGGCCGGGCGCAGGCTCTCCCAGAGGCCGCCGCCCAGGATCAGCAGCAGGAGGCTGGCCCGGAAGGTCACCCCCACGCTGAAGAAGCCCAGGTCCCGGCTGGTGGCGTTGTTGGCCCGCTGCCAGAGGAGCAGGTTGATCAGGAAGAAGAGCAGCTCGGGCCGGATGCCCCGGTGGAAGTTGAAGATGGCCCGGAGGCTGGCCGGGATCCAGGCCAGGTCGGTCACGGGCATGCCTGGGTAGACGAAGAGCCGGATGCCCAGGAAGCTGCCCGTCACCACCAGGGCCACCACGGTCAAGGTGTACTGCCGGTCGGTCAGGCGGCTGCGGCTCAGGAGGTCCAGGGCCAGGATCAGCCCCAGGAGCGTGGCCCAGAGGAGCAGAAAGAGCCCCAGGGGCGTCATCCGGGGCGCGGCCAGCCCCTGCCAGAGGCCAGGGCGGTGGTAGAGGAGGAGCGCGAAGGGCGTCAACGCCCCGGCTTCCACCCCGGCCAGGCAGAGGAAGAGCAGTCGCAATCGGCGGTTGGAGAGCAACATGGCGAACTCAGCAATTTCGACGGGCGACAGACGGGCGGCTCACAGGACAGCGGCCAGTGGGCGGAACGCCCTGCCCCACGCTCCAGTCATCCAATCTCCAATCTCCACTCTCTAATCTCCATTCTCTAACCTCCACTCTCCAATTCCCCCTCCCCCACCCGAACCGGCGCGATGAGATCCGCCACCAGGTGGGGCAGGTGATAGACGACGATCCCCGGCAGGAACTGGCTGGGCGGCTCCTGGGCCAGGGTGAAGAGCACCACCCGGCGGCCCGCGTCCACCAGCTCCAGGAGGGTGGAGAGGAGCTCCTGGTGGGCGATGGCCGTGACCACCACCAGGGTGGCGCCCCAGGCCAGGCGCGGCGCTTCCTGGAGGAGCAGAGCCTCCACCGGCCCGGTGGCGAAGGGGGTCACCGCGGCCAGCAGCTCCAGGATCTGGACCAACTGCTGGGGGTTGCGCCCGGGGAGCAGGCGGATGGGCTGGTCGCTGCCGGGCAGGGCGCCGTTGGCCAGGAGCCCCACGGCCAGCCGCTCCTCCGCGGCCACCGCGGCCAGGCTGCCGGCCACGCTGATGGCCCGCTCCAGCAGCTCCGGGATGGTGCCGTGCCAGTGGCGGGCCAGGGTGGCCACGTTCAGCGCCACCAGGATCTGCCGCTCCTCGCTGGGCTCGTAGACCCGGCTCAGCATCTGCTGGTGCCGGGCCGTGGCCTTCCAGTGGACCCGGCGCAGGCTGTCGCTGCTCTGCCACTCCCGCACCCCGGCGGTGCGCAGGGGGTCCTCGAAGAGGTGGCCCTGGGCCCGCCGCTCCCCGAAGGGGCTCTTGCTGGGCAGCCCCAGCTCCGTCACCGGGTAGAGCCGGGGGTAGACGATCAGGGTCTGCTGGGTGGGCAGGGTGGCCTTGCGCCCGAAGAAGCCGAAGCCGTCCCCGGTGCGCAGGGTGGCCGGGCCGAAGCGGTGGAAGCCCCGCTCCGTGCAGTGGATGGTGAAGCGCCGGGTCACCTGCTGCAGCCCGCCCAGCATCCAGAAGGTGTGGAACTCTCCCTGGTGGGTGGCCATGTTCAGGCGCACGTCCTGTTCGTCGATGGGCAGGCTGGCGGGGAAGGTGTCGGTGATGTTGAGCCAGGTCAGGGGCAGGGGCTTGCGGTTGCGGACGGTCAGGGTCAGGGTCACCTGCTCCCCCTGGAAGGCCCGCACCTCGGAGAAGTGGCGCTGGTACTCCAGGCCCACCAGGCTCAGGGCGCCCCACAGCCAGCTCACCCCGGCCACCACCAGGAGCCCGGCTGCAGCCCCGGTCAGGAAGAGGTTGTCCCCGGCCAGGGCGACGAGGGTCAGCAGCAGGGCCAGGAGGATCCAGGCGTCGCTGAACTGGGTGTCCTTGCTCTGGTCGATGAAGCGTTTGCGTCGGCGCAGGAGGCCCCAGCGGCCAAAACCCCAGCGGCTGCTCGGCTCGGCTGGGGGCTCGTCTTTGCGGGTGGGGGATGGGGGTAGACCAGGCGGGGTGAGCACGCGCTACTCCACGACCGGTACGGGGACGCTCGCCACGATCTCCTGGATCACCTGCTCCGGGGTGCGGCCCCGCAGGCGGGTGCGGGGGCTGATGTGGATGCGGTGGGTGAGCAGGGCTGGGGTCAGGTGCTGCACATCGCTGGGGATGACGAAGTCCCGGCCCCGAAGGGCGGCCAGGGCCTGGCTGGCCCGGTAGAGGGCCAGGCTGCCCCGAGGCGAGACGCCCAGGTCCACGGCCGGGTGGGTGCGGGTCTCTCGCACCACCCTCAGGAGGTAGCGGCGCACGTCCTGGTTCACGTGGATGGCCCGCACCTGGCGCTGCAGCCGGAGCACGTCGTCCATGCGAGCCACCGGCTCCAGCGCGTCCAGGGGATCCTCCCGCTCGTAGCGCAGGATCATCTCCTCTTCCTCCTCCTCGCTGGGGTAGCCCAGGCGGATCTGCATGAGGAAACGGTCCAGTTGGGCCTCGGGCAGGGGGAAGGTGCCCTCCAGCTCGATGGGGTTCTGGGTGGCGATGACCAGGAAGGGCCGCTCCAGGGCATGGGTCTCCCGGTCCACCGTGACCTGGCGTTCCTGCATGGCTTCCAGCAGGCTGGACTGGGTGCGGGGCGTGGCCCGGTTGATCTCATCGGCCAGAAGGACCTGGCTGAAGACAGGGCCGGGGCGGAACTCGAACTCCTGGCGTTTCTGGTTATAGAAGCTGATGCCCGTCACGTCCCCGGGGAGGAGGTCCGGGGTAAACTGGATGCGGGCGAAGGAGCAGTCGATGCTTCGGGCCAGGGCCTTGGCCAGGGTGGTCTTGCCGATGCCCGGCACGTCCTCCAGAAGGATGTGGCCGTCACAGAGGAGGGCCACCAGCATCATCTCCACGGCCTGGGCCTTGCCCACGATGACCCGGCCCACGTTCTCCTGGACGGCCTGGCGAAAACGGTGGAAATCCAGTTGTCGAGAGTCCACGGTCGCTCCTAGGACTTGAGCACGCCGGGCCGCAGCAGCAGACGAAGCTCGCCGCTGCCCCAGCGCAGCTGCTGCCATTGGAAGATCTCCAGCCGCAGATGGGCCGTTCCCGCGGTGCTCAGCCGCAGGTTCATCAGCTGGTTGCCGGAGCAGAGACCAGCCACCAGCCGCTCCATGCCCGGGTTGTGGCCCACCATGAGCACGTGGGTCACCGTGTCCGGCGTCTGCTGCAGGATGCGGTGCAGGGTGGGGGCGCTGGCCTCGTAGATGGCCTCCTCCCACAGGATGCGCTCCGGGAAGTCCAGCTCCTGGGCCAGCAGCTCTGCGGTCTGTCGGGCCCGGATGGCCGGGGAGCTGATGATCCAATCCGGCGGCGTCTTCAGCTGGGCCAGCACCCGGGCGATGCGGGGGATCTGCTTCAGCCCCTTGGGGGCCAGGGGGCGGTCGAAGTCGGAGGCGTACTCCTCGTAGGGCTCGGCCTTGGCGTGACGAACGATGGTCAGCTGTTTCATCTTGGGTTCCCCCGAGCGGGCGGTGCAGTAGGCGGATTGGTCGGGGACATTATAGCACAGTTCCGCCCCGGCGTTGGGGTTTCCCTCACCGGCCTGGGCCCAAAGTCCTCTAGGCCGATGGACCTGGGTCGGGCGGGGGTTGATCGGAAGTGGAAAGTGCGATACACTGGCACGTAAGCTTGCCTGGACACGCGTCCGGTGCTGCAAGAAGTGGCAAGCGAATGCGCAACTGGCGCCGGCAGCGGCTCCTGGGAAAACGAGAGAGAAAGGAGGTGTGGATGGCGATAGCGTGACCGAAAAGGGAGAGAGCGCATGGCCCGCAGGGCTCTCCGGAGCGTTGCGGGTGACGAGGAAGGGGTTCCCGGCAGCGATGTCGGGCTAACCGGAACCGGGGCAGGTGCACGCCTGCCACGCCCGGGAAAATCGAGAGATCAGCGGATGCCCCCAGGTCGCTTCCACCGGCCTGAATCTGGAATCAGCCACGGTTCCAGAGAACATTCTCCCTCACCCGAATGTCCAAGCGAACGCTCAAAACCGTTGGGTAACCGGCGGCACAAAAGCGTTGTGCAGTGGAATGCGTGAAGCAGGAATGCCCGAACAGCGGGTGCGCGGCGTCTTTTTCTGCTTCACGCACCGCCTGAACCTGTCCCACCGTTCAGCGCACCCAATTCCAAAGGGCCAATTCCGGTCAATTTCATAGAAGCACCATCTCTACCGCCCATCGCCACAGGCTGGATCCTGGTGGCCGGCGAAGCTATGGCGCCTGTCCTTCCCACCCCGTCCGCGCCCCGCGCGGGCCGGGACCGACGCTGCCTCGCCCGCTCCGCCTGGGATCCGCACCTGTTTTCCCCACAGGAGGAGATTCACCATGTGCGGCATCGTCGGCTACATCGGAAAACGCAACGCCATTCCCATCGTCATGGACGGCCTGCGCCGTCTGGAATATCGAGGCTACGACTCGGCCGGCCTGGCCGTGTTGACCCCGGAAGGCCAGCTCCAGCTGCGCAAGGAAGCGGGCAAGCTGGTCAACCTGGATCGGCTGCTGGCCCAGGAGCCGGTCCAGGGCACCGTGGCCATCGGCCACACTCGCTGGGCCACCCACGGCCCGCCCTGCCGCCGCAACGCCCATCCCCATCCCAGCCCAGACGGGCAACTGGTGGTGGTCCAGAACGGCATCGTGGAGAACTTCCAGGAGCTGCGCCAGGAGCTGGAGGCCCAGGGCTACACCTTCCGCAGCGACACGGACACGGAGGTTATCTCCCACCTGGTGCATCGCCACTACACCAACGGCGCCAGCGGGGACCTGCCCCGGGCTGTGCGGGAGGCGGTGGCCCGTCTGCGGGGCCCCAGCGCCATCGTGGTCTTCAGCCACGCGGAGCCGGACAAGCTGGTGGTGGCCCGTCTGGGCAACGCCGGAGGGGTGGCCATCGGCAAAGGGGAGGGGGAGAGCTTCGTGGCCAGCGACATCCCGGCCCTGTTGGGCTACACCCGCCAGGTCCTCTTCCTGGACAATGGTCAGATGGCCATCGTGCGGCCGGGCCAGGTGGAGGTCATGGATTTCGACGGGCGGCCGGTGACCAAGGAGGAGACGGTCATCCAGTGGGACGCAGAGGCCGCCGAAAAAGGGGAGTACGCCCACTTCATGCAGAAGGAGATCTTCGAGCAGGGCCAGAGCGTCACCGCCACCCTGCGCCAGCGCCTGGACTTCCAGCGCAACCAGGTGCGCCTGGAGAGCCTGAACCTCAGCCCCGAGGCCATCCGCCGGCTGAGCAAGCTCCACATCGTGGCCTGCGGCACCAGCTACTACGCCGGCCTGGTGGGCAAGTTCCTCATCGAGCACCTGGCCCGCATCCCCGTGGAGGTGGACTACGGCAGCGAGTTCCGCTACCGGGAGCCCATCCTGGGGCGGGACCAGATGGTCCTGGCCATCACCCAGAGCGGGGAGACGGTGGACACCCTGGCCGCGCTGGAGGAGGCCCGCAGCCAGGGGGCCTTCACCGCGGCCATCGTCAACGTGGTGGGCAGCCAGGCGGACCGGGTCTGCGACGGGGTGATCCACATGCAGGCCGGGCCGGAGATCGGGGTGGCCAGCACCAAGGCCTTCACCACCTCTCTGGTGGATCTCTTCCTGCTGGCCGTCTACCTGGGGCAGCACCGGGGCGCGCTGGCGGATCGCCAGGTGGCCGAGCTGGTCCAGGAGGTGACCCGCCTGCCCGGCCTCATCGGGGAGCTCCTGGCCGAGGTGCGGCGCAGCGGGCGCATCCAGCAGGTGGCCCAGGAGTACTTCCAGTGCAACAATTTCCTCTACCTGGGCCGGGGCATCCAGTACCCCATCGCCCTGGAGGGGGCGCTGAAGCTCAAGGAGATCAGCTACATCCACGCGGAGGGCTACCCGGCCGGGGAGATGAAGCACGGCCCCATCGCCCTCATCGACGAGCAGATGCCCACGGTGGTGGTGGCGCCCCAGGGCCGGGTCTACGAGAAGATGGTGAGCCAGATCGAGCAGGTGAAGGCCCGGCAGGGGAAGGTCATCGCGGTGGCCAACCAGGGGGACGGGTACGTGGCCGGCAAGGCGGACGCGGTCCTGCCCATCCCGGCCATCCACGAGATGTTGGCGCCGGTCCTGGCGGTGATCCCCCTGCAGCTCCTGGCCTACGAGATCGCTCTGCTCCGGGGCACGGACGTGGACCAGCCTCGGAACCTGGCCAAGAGCGTCACTGTGGAGTAGCCTCGATCCCTTCCCAGCCAGCGCCCCTTCCCAGAAGGGAAACGAGCCCGGACGCGTTCAACGGCGAGCGCATCCGGGCTCGTCTTGTGCTCCCAAGGCCGGGCCTGGCGGGTTCTGTCGCGGCGCGTGCGTCGGGGGAATCCCCGAGTTTCTAGATGAGTCGGCGCTTGCTCTCCAGGACGGGTCGGTTCTCCAGGATGCGGCGGGGCGAGAAGATGGACAGATCCAGGCTGACGGGCAGGCCCAGGATCTGCTCGGCCAGGTAGCGGCCCACCGCGTGGCAGTGCTGGAAGCCGTGGCCCGAGAAGCCGTTGGCCAGGTAGAGCCCCTGCAGCTCCGGCCACTCCCCCAGGATGGCGTTGCCGTCCAGGGTGTTGACCGCATAGAGCCCGGCCCAGCCCTGCACCACCTTGAGCCGATCGAAGGCGGGGATCCACTCGACCAGCTCGGGCCAGAGCCGTTCCATGAAGAGGCGTCGGTCCCAGGTGAAGTCGAAGGCCACAGGGTCATCGGGGAAGGACTTGCCGCACATGAACTGGCCCTCCCGTTCGTGGATGCAGTAGAGGCCCGAGGGGAGGAAGAGGCTGGGCAGGAGTCCCTCTGGGCGCACCGGCGTCTCCACCACGAAGACCTGGCGGCGCACCGGCTCCACGGGCAGGTGGACGCCCACGGTGCGAGCCAGGCGCGCGGCCCAGGCCCCGGCGCTATTCACCACCACGCCCGCGGACAGCGTCTCCCCGGACGCCAGGCGGACCCCGCTGATCCGTGGACCCTCCGCCTCCAGGCTCGCCACCTCCGCCGGGATGAACTGGGCCCCTAGATCCACCGCCTTGTCCCGGTAGCCGATGAGCACGGCCCAGGGATCCACGGAGCCGTCCTGGCGTCCCAGAGTGCCGCCCACCACGTCCCTAGGCTGGCAGTAGGGATGGTGCTGGGGGATCTCCTCCGGCTCCAGCCAGACCACGTCCCCGCCCAAGGACTTCTGCAGGGCCAGGCCGGCCTCCGCCTCCTCCCGGCCCGCCTCGTCCACCAGGAAGAGGTTCCCCTGGCGGCGGAAAGCCACGTCCGGCCGCTTCTCCCCCACCGCCATCTCCTCCGAGAACCGCTCCAGCACCTCCAGCCCGTAAAGGGACATGAGGATGTTCTCCCGCAGGTTGAACTGGACCCGGATGTTGCCGTCGGAGAGCACGGTGGACGCTCGCCGGTAGGTGGGGTCCTTCTCCAGGATGGCCACCCGGAGCTGCGGATCGGCCTTCATCAGGTAGTAGGCGATGGCGCAGCCCATCACGCCCCCGCCCACCAGAATCACGTCGTAGCTCGACTCTGTCATGTCTTTCTGGGTCCTTTCTCGTGGTTGTGTTTTTGCTCGTCGCGCGCTTCAGCGCGCTTGTTCTGTTCGTAGTGAGCGCTTCAGCGCTTGCGCTACGGG
>CAYQEB010000115.1:0-1944 GCA_964416395.1 uncultured Caldilineaceae bacterium
GGGAGGGTGGGCGGACGGTGGCCGCCGGCGTCATCACCGAGATCATCGAGTAAGCGAGTGCATGGAACCCGGGGGCGGGCAGCCACCCTGTCCGTCCCCGCAGAACGTAGGCGAGTAGCTCAATTGGTAGAGCAGCGGTCTCCAAAACCGCAGGTTGTGGGTTCGAGTCCTGCCTCGCCTGCCTGTGTAGATGGCCACCGGCTTCGGTCGGTGGTCGTTTATCGCCTGGGGATAGGCGTTGGCCAGTCCGATCTGGCCTGTTCCCTCCCTGGATCGGCTGATTCGGCCCCTTGATTTCCCCTCAGATCCCTCTTGGATCACAAGGCGATCGCTGGGGCGATCATCAGGACGTGCAGGGTCCGCCGATGAAAGAGATCCCGAACGGACTTGGTTCATCCCCGGGGTGTGACCCGCTGGCAGCGCCGGATTCGACGGCTTGCCCGCAGGCCCACTCCCAGGGGGAGAGCGACGAACTTAGATTAGGGGGCGCAGCGTGAGTCGAGCATCATCCGCACAGAAGAAAGAGAACTTCCTGGTCCGCTACTTCAAGGAGACCAGAGCCGAGATCGCCAAGGTCACCTGGCCCACTCGGGAGGAGGGGATCCGGCTGACCATCGTGGTCCTGAGCGTCACCATTGTGTCGGCCCTCTTCCTGTTCGCCGTCGACACTGTCTTCAGCTTCCTGATCGCCCAGTTCGTCCGGTTGCTCTGACCGCCTTCCCGAGAGCGAACGCCTGAGCGGGAAGGTGAGCCTCTGCACCCAGTCGATCCAGGGCCCAGGCATGCTGCTTGTGAGGACAGGTGGGCCAGGGTGCGGATGCAGGCAGTTGATGGATTTGGAGAGGTATTTGACAGAGGAGGCCATGTTGGAACAGTTGTCGAAAGGCCCAGAAGAGGAAATGGAAGTGCAGCGGGATCCCCAGGTGGAAGAGGCGGTGGCCGAACTTCAGGCCGAGCCGGATCAGGCCGAGCTGGCCCAAACGGAGGCGGTGGCCGAAGCGGAAACCCCGACCGGGGAAACCCAGGAGCCCGAGGGGGCCGAGGAGCCCGAGGAAGCGGAGACGGGACCCAAGGCCGAGTGGTACGTGGTCCACTGCTATTCGGGCATGGAGAACAAGGTCAAGAAGAACCTGGAGCACCGGGCCGAGTCCATGGGCATGACGGACAAGATCCTGCAGGTGATCGTGCCCACGGAGACGGAGATCGAGATCAAGGACGGGGTGCGCCGGGAGGTGGAGCGCCGCGTCTTCCCCGGCTACATCATGATCCGCATGATCATGGACGAAGATAGCTGGTACGTGGTGCGCAACACCCCGGGCGTGACCAGCTTCGTGGGGGTGGGGAACAAGCCCACGCCCCTGAGCGAGGAAGAGATCGAGAAGATCCTGAAGCGCATCGAGGCGGACGAGCCCCGGGTGAAGGTGAGCTTCGAGGTGGGCGAGCGGGTGCGCATCCTGGGCGGCCCCTTCTCGGAGTTCACCGGCGTGGTGGAAGAGATCTACCCGGAGAAGGGCAAGGCCAAGGTCATGGTGAGCTTCTTCAACCGGGAGACGCCCATCGAGGTGGATTTCCTTCAGCTGGAACGAGTGTAAATTCAAACGGAAACGCTCATCTCGCCGATGAACGCATCCGGCGGCGCTTCCCACAGTGTCTCCGGGCTGCGCCCATCCCGGGGATGAGCCAGACGGAAAAAACCAGACGGGAAAAAGGAGCAAAGTAGAGCGTTATGGCAAAGAAACTCAAAGCCGTTGTCAAGCTGCAGATCCCGGCAGGGAAGGCCAGCCCAGCGCCGCCGGTGGGCACCGCCTTGGGCCCCCACGGCGTGAACATCATGGGCTTCTGCAAGGAGTACAACGCCCGCACCCAGCAGCAGATCGGCCAGATCATCCCGGTGGAGATCTCCATCTACACCGATGGCTCCTTCACCTTCATCACCAAGACGCC
>CAYQEB010000115.1:2044-12760 GCA_964416395.1 uncultured Caldilineaceae bacterium
AAACGCTACGAGCAGATTCGCACCAAGATCGACCGCAGCCGCACCTACGCCCCGGACGAGGCCATGAACCTGGTCCGGGAGCTAGCTACGGCCAACTTCGACGAGACCATCGAGGTCCACATCAACACCGGCGTGGATCCCCGCCACGCGGACCAGCAGGTCCGGGGTGTGGTCACCCTGCCCCACGGCACAGGCCGCCAGGTGCGCATCCTGGTCTTCGCTGGGCCGGATGGGGCCAGCCTGGCCGAGGAGGCCGGCGCGGACTACGTGGGGGGCGAGGATCTGGCCAAGAAGATCCAGGAAGGCTGGCTGGACTTCGATGTGGTCCTGGCCACCCCGGACATGATGCGGGTGGTGGGGAAGCTGGGGCGCATCCTGGGGCCCCGGGGCATGATGCCCAGCCCCAAGGCCGGCACCATCGTCCAGCCGGATGACCTGCCCCGGGTCATCGAGGAGACCCGCAAAGGCCGGGTGGAGTTCCGGGTGGACAAGACGGCCAACATCCACGTGCCCATCGGCAAGGCCAGCTTCGAGCCGGAGAAGCTGCTGGAGAACCTGGCGGCTCTGATGGAGGCCATCGTCGCGGCCAAGCCCTCGGGCATCAAGGGGACCTACATCAAGCGGGTCACTGTGGCGCCCACCATGGGACCAGGGGTGCGCATCGATCCCCTGGCCGCCTCGAGTTTGAAGACCGAGTAGATTTGCCATAACGCTCGAGCTGAAGGATAATATCCGCCGAGTTGTATCGAGTTGAATCGAGTTGTATCCAAAAACCGAGAACGACCCTCGTTGCGTGCTGAAGACCGCAGGTGTGGCCCCGCCACAGAAGTGCAGAACTCTCTGCCGCCTGCCGAGGCCGGCGAAGTCCAGGACGTCATCTCCTCTGGCATTCCAGCCAGGTGAGAAACCCCAGGGAACTACGCCTCCGTGTCTTTTGCACGGGGGCGTTTTCTGTTTCGGTGGCTTGTTGTTCCGCTGCACCATCGATCCAACTGTGTTTTCCCCGCTCTCTCCGGCAGGAGCCTGGTTGTCGGAGGCGAACGGAGCCGAAACTGCAGAGAACCCAGAAGAAAGGAGGAGTCCACTTGGCATTAACCCGTGAGAAGAAGCGAGAGTTGGTGGCCACCTACAAGGAGCAGATCGAAAAGGCCACGGCGCTGATCTTCACCGACTACCGGGGCGCCACGGTGAAGCAGATCCACTCCCTGCGCACCAAGCTGCGGGAGGCGGATGCCGTCTACATGGTGACGAAAAACACCCTGTTGGGCATCGCGCTGAAGGAAGCCGGCTACGACATGGACCTGGACGGCCTGCTGGAAGGCCCCAACGCGGTCATCTTCACCAGCGAGGACATCGGCAAGAGCGCCAAGGCGTTGAAGGAGTGGATCAAGGCCGAAGGCGACGTGGTCCGGCTCAAAGGCGCCATCCTGGAAGGGGCGGTGCTGGATGCCAAGGCCGCGGAGGCCCTGGCTGAGTTGCCCAGCCGGGAGCAGATGCTGGCCACCCTGCTGTCCACCATCATGGCGCCGGCCACCCAGCTGGTCCGCACCATCAACGAGCCCGCGGCCAGTCTGGTCCGAGTGCTCCAGGCCCGGGTCGATCAGGGCCAGGAAGCGGCCTAGCCGTTCCGCTCCCATCCATCCGTGATTCGCAGCTGCAACTTGGGATCCGGTTCGCGACCGGGCCGCCCCCCTGAATCGGCGACCACGCGGCCGGACTCGACCTGACAGAACCTGACTCGAAACAAGCGATTTTTCCAAAAACAATTGGGAGGCATGAAACAATGGCAGACCTGAAAGCAATCGTGGACGAGCTGAACAAGCTGACCCTTCCGGAAGCCGCCGAGCTGGTGAAGATGCTGGAAGAGGAGTGGGGCGTGAGCGCTGCGGCGGCCGTGGCCGTGGCGGCGGCCCCTGCCGCGGCAGAGGAAGCGGCGGAGGAGAAGACCGAGTTCGACGTCATCCTCAAGGACATGGGCCCCAAGAAGATCAACGTCATCAAGGCGGTCCGCTCGGTGACCAGCCTGGGCCTGAAGGAGGCCAAGGAGCTGGTGGAGAGCGCGCCGGCCCCGGTGGTCCAGGGTGTCCCCAAGGAGACGGCCGAGGAGGTCAAGGCCAAGCTGGAGGCCGAGGGCGCAGTGGTGGAGATCAAGTAGCGCCCCTGTTCAGCCGACAAAAAGACCCGCTCAGACAGCTTGTCCGGGCGGGTCTTTTTCATTTGACGCTTCTGCTCGTGGACAGTTTCCTCCGGAGATCGCGACCACCCTTGCCTACCGGGCCATCTGCACCTCGATGACGGCATCGGCCGGGGTGAGCTCATCCGCGAAGAGGCCCCGCAGGGCCTCCAGCAGGCGCTGGGAGAAGGCGGCGAAGGCCTGCCCGTTGGGTCGAGCCACGGCTCGTTCCAGGGTCTCCTGGAGGAAGATGTGGTAGGGATCGTTCTCGCGGCGGGCGATCCCCATGCTGCTGCGTCGGCTGGGCAGCTGCCCCGTGAGCCGGCTCCACTCCCCCTGGATGGTCGGCTCCATCAGGCTGTGGATGAGCTGGAGGGCCAGGCCCTGCCGCACCGGATCCGTGGTCACCAGGACGATGTTCCACGTCCGGGCGATGGTGACGGTCTCCCCGGTGCGGGTGGGGGCGTGGCCGAAAGCCACGTCCTCCAGAGTCGTGCGTTCGGCCAGGAAGCGGCTGGCCGGCGCCTGGGCCATCTCGCCGTTGCCGTTGACAAAGTAGGTCCAGGCCATCTCCGAATCGGCAATGTTCAGCACACTCTCGGGGATGCGGCCCTGCACCTGGCCGCTCTTCAGGAACTCCAGCACCGCCTGCAGGGCCTCCGGATCCGTGAGACGTCCTTCCGCGTCCAGTTGACCCCCCGCCGCCGCGTACTGGGCCAGGAGGAAATCCCCACCGTAGCCGTCCAGCGTCCCCGCAGCGAAAAGGTAGGTCTGCTCCCCGGCCAGGAATTCCTCCCAGGTGGCTGGCGGCCGGGGGAGCTGGTCTCGGCGGTAGACCAGATGGTCGAAGTCCACGCTGTAGGGGACGCCGTAGATCTGGCCCTGGTACTGGGCTGCGTCCAGGGCGGCGGGGAAGAGGTCTCCGTAGCTATCCAGGATGGCCGGCTCCAGAGGTTGGGCCAGGCCCAGATCCACCGCCTGCCACAGGTCCCGGCTGTTGAGCACCACCACGTCCGGCAGGAGCTCCGGCGCGGCCCGGGCAGTGGTGCGCAGGAAGGCCAGCAGGCCCGCCTGGCCCGACTCCGCCTTGGCCTCGGCCCGGATGGTCACGTCCGGGTGCTCGCCCTGGAAGCGGCTGATGATCCCCTCCAGGACCACGTCCGCTCGCTGGGCCGTGCGGGGCACCAGGAAGGGCGGCGCCCAGAGGACCAGCTCGATGGGCTCGGTGACGGCTTTGGCCCCTGGCTGGTCTCGAGGAACAGCGTTAACCACCTCGGGCAGGGCCGCGGGCAGGGTGTCCGGCGGCGGCGCGGCGGCGGAACCGTCCCGGCAGGCGGTGAAGAGCCCGGCCAAGAGGAGCAGACAGAGAAGCAGGCTCCATGGGCCGGTCCGGCGGAAGCCTGGGGCCGGGGAAAAGAGGGCTGGCGGTGGCGGAAGGGGCTGAGTCCTGTGGGCCTGGGGCGCGGGGGCAGTGGAGGGACGGTCCATCGATTCCATGTTCAACGGCGATGCTTCTCCCTGGATGTGCATAGCGGCGACGGTGGGGTGTGGGGGCAAACGCAGGAAGCGCCCGACCTTTCGGGGGGAGGGAATGGCTGTGATGCAGGGTCATTATAGCATAAAATTGACAGAAAGGGAGCGCTTGGCGCAGCCTTCCGCCCTGTGTTACAATCCTAGCGATTCGCCGGGCAGTGCACCCGGCGATTGCCTGTTGACATCCTGCCCTTCGCCCTGCACCTGGTGGCCCATGCCCGAATCCACCCATCTCCAGAGCCAAGCCTGGCCAGTGGAAGGCCACGAGTGGGCCGTGCGTTTTCTCCAGCGCCTCCTGCCCGCGGGGGAGGCCGGGCGCGAGGGGGCTGCCGGGCGCGGTCCAGGCCACGCCTATCTCTTCCTGGGCCCGCCCCAGGTGGGCAAGACCACCCTGGCCCGAGCCTTCGCCCAGGCTCTCCTCTGCACTGGGGCGGGGGCCAGGCCCTGCGGCGAGTGTCGTTCCTGCCGCTTGATGGCCCGGGAGAGCCATCCGGACTTCCGGCTGGTGGCCCCCACGGACCGCAGCGGCCAGGTGGATCGGGCCAACGGCCTCCTGCGGGTGGAGCAGGCCGCCACCATCATCCGGGAGGCGGCCCTGCGTCCGGTGGAAGGGGCGTACAAGTTCTTTCTGATCCAGGGCATGCATCGGGCCCACCCTGCCTTCGCCAACAAGCTGCTCAAGACCCTGGAGGAGCCCCCGGCCCATGTGGTGATGGCTCTCACCGCCCTGGAGCGCAGCGCCCTGCTCCCCACCATCGTCAGCCGCTGCCAGGTGATGGAGCTCCGTCCTCTGGACAGCGCCACCATCGAGCAGGCCCTGATCCAGCGCTGGCAGGCGGATCCAGAACGGGCCCGGCTGCTGGCCCGCCTGGCCGGGGGGCGCCTGGGCTGGGCTGTGGCCCGCCTGGAGGACGAGCAGGGCTGGGCCCGCCGCCAGGAGGATCTGGAGCAGCTCTGGCGGTTGAGCCGGGCGGACCGGGTGGAGCGGCTGGGCTTTGCCAGCAAGCTGGCCGCCAAGCGGGACAACCCGCGTCTCTTCGGCCTTCTGGCCCTGTGGACGGCCTGGTGGCGGGATGTCATGTTGGCCCAGGTGGGCAACCTGGAGGCCTGCAGCAACGTGGACATGCTCGCGGAGATCCAGCGGCAGGCCCAGGAGTTCCACCCGGAGGCGGTGCAGGCCTACCTGAAGACCCTGAGCCGGATCGAGGGCTACCTGCACCACACGGTCAACACAGGCCTGGCCCTGGATGTGTTGTTGCTGCAGTTACCGAAACCCGTCCGCACAGGGAGGTAGCTCGGAGGCCTTTCTCTGGCCGCTCCTGGCTTCTCCCCTGCGCGTTCTCGCCACGAGAGGAGTGTCTGCCCATGCCTGTCGTCATCGGCGCCCAGTTCAAACCGGTGAGCAAAGTCTATTTTTTCGACCCCAAGGACCAGCTGGACCTGTTGCCCAACGACTTCGTGATCGTGGACACGGCCAAGGGCCACGAGTTGGTCCAGGTGGTGGAGCCGCCCCACACCGTCCCAGACGAGGAGGTGGTGGGAGAGATCAAGCGGGTGATCCGCCGGGCCACGCCCTGGGATCTCCTGCGCAAGGACCAGTGGAAGCACAAGGAGCGGGAGGCCCTGGCCGTCTGCCGGGAGAAGGCCCGCTCCCACGCCTTGAAGATGAAGGTGGTCCGCTGCGAGTACAACTACGACGGCGGCCGCCTCACGGTCTTCTTTTCCGCGGAGAAACGGGTGGACTTCCGGGAGTTGGTCCGGGACCTGGCTCGCACCCTGCGCACCCGCATCGAGATGCGCCAGATCGGCGTCCGGGACGAGGCCAAGCTCCTGGACGGGGTGGGCAAGTGCGGCCGTCAGCTCTGCTGCACCAGCTGGCTGCGGGAGTTCGCGCCGGTGGGCATCCGCATGGCCAAGAACCAGCAGCTCCCCTTGAACCCGGATGAGATCAGCGGCGTGTGTGGCCGGCTCCTCTGCTGCCTCTCCTACGAGGACAAGCTCTACAAGGAGAAGAACCGCAAGATGCCCAAGATTGGGGCGGAGGTCATCACCCCCCAGGGCGCCGGGCGGGTCCGCCACCTGCATCCCCTGAAGGAGACGGTCACCGTCAAGCTGGAGAACGATGTCCTGGCCGAATTTCGGGTGGATGAGCTCATCGTGGGCAAGAAGGGGGGAAGCTGCGGTCCCTGTGGCGGCTGCACAGCCAAGCGGCGGGCCTCGGCCAAGGAGGACAACGCCAAGCTTCTGGCGGCCCGGGCGAAGGCCAAGGAAGGCGATTCGGGCGGCGGAACGGCCTCTGCTGGATCGACAGGGGGCGAGCCCAGCGGGGAGGGCGAGGAGCGAGGGCGGAGCCGGCGTCGCCGGGGGCGACGCAAACGGCGGCGGCCCGGAAAGAGCTGACGTCCTGCCCGGGAGGCCAATCGCCGTGGATCAAGGCGACAGGCCGCAACGAACGATTGAAGCAGTGAATCGAAGCAGTGAGTTGAAGCACCAAATTGAGGCAATAAAAAGACCCTTCGCACTGGCAGATGAGTCCACGAAGGGTTTTTTCTCTGGCCTTCTATCCCTGACCTGGGAAGGTGTCTAGAGGGATCCAGAGTCGGAGTTATCCCCCAAAAACTTTCCGCCGAGATCGTCGGGCCTGGGATAGATGGAGAGGCGCACCGCTGTGCGTTCGTGGCCTTCGATCTGCACTTCCGTGAAGCGGGGGATGACCACCAGGTCCAGGTCGTCCTGCTCCAGGTATCCTCGAGCGATGGCGATGGCCTTGATGGCCTGGTTCACAGCGCTGGCTCCGATTGCCTGAACTTCTGCATGGCGGTGTTCACGCATCACCCCGGCAATGGCCCCGGCCACAGCTGTTGAACGGGAGTTCGCTGACACTTTGATGAGTTCAGACATGGAACTGGCCTCCTTGGTGCGGTGTTGCATGGATCGTCCTGCAACCATCAGGGCAGGCTGGGCGCGCAGATAGTTTGGGGGCTCCACCTGGGTTGCCGAACGTCTACATGCGGGGAATAGCTGGCAGAGGTGTCGACAAAAATTTATTGATGAAATGAATATACGACAAATTGCGTAAAAAATCAACCCTTGTTAAGGAACTTTTTAGAATTTTTGTGGACTGCAAAAAACAAAAGGGCAGAAATGGAGTGATGCGCCCCTCCGCCAGCCCATCTCCTGGAAGACAGGAATGGGGGAAACGGGGGTGTGGCGGAAAGAATTTTGGGGAATAGAACAGGCCGGTATCCTGCGCAGGATACCGGCCTGTTCCTTTTCTGCAGGAAGGGATCTCGAGCGATCCCCTGGTTCGCCGGCCTATTTGGCGTGGTGGACGGCCCGGGATTCCCGGATCACCGTCACCCGGATCTGGCCCGGGTATTCCAGGTTGTCCTCGATCTTCTTGGCGATCTCCTTGCTCAGCTGGATGATGGCCAGATCGTCCAGTTCGTCCGGCCGCACCAGGACGCGGATCTCTCGGCCGGCCTGGATGGCGTAGACCTGGTTGACCCCGGGGAAGCTCTTGCCGATCTCTTCCAGCGCGGTGACCCGCTTGATGTAGGTCTCCAGGCTCTCCCGCCGAGCGCCAGGCCGGGCGCCGCTGATGGCGTCCGCCGCGGCCACGATGATCGCCTCCAGGCTCTGGGGCTCCTCCTCGCCGTGGTGGCTGGCGATGCAGTTCACCACCTTGGCGCTCACCCCGTAACGGCGGGCGATGTCCGCGCCCACCAGGGCATGGGGGCCCTCCACCTCGTGGCTCACCGCCTTGCCGATGTCGTGGAGCAGGCCGCCCAACCGGGCCGTCTTCACGTCCGCGTGGAGCTCGCTGGCGATGACCGCCGCGATGTGGGCCGTCTCGATGGAGTGGTAGTACTGGTTCTGGCCATAGCTGGTCCGGAACTTCAGTTGGCCCAGCAGGCGTTGCAGCTCCCGGTGCAGGCCCTGGGTGTTGGTCTCGATGAGGGCCTGCTCCCCGGCCTCCATGATGACCTGCTCCACCTCCTGCCGGGCCTTCTCCACCTCTTTCTCGATGCGGGCCGGGTGGATGCGGCCGTCGGCCACCAGCTTGCTCAGGGCGATGCGGGCCACCTCGCGCCGCACCGGATCGAAGCTGCTGATGAGGATGGCTTCCGGCGTGTCGTCCACCACCAGATCCACGCCAGTGGCCTGTTCGATGGCCCGGATGTTCCGGCCCTGGCGGCCGATGATGCGTCCCTTCATCTCGTCCGAGGGTAGGCTGACGGTGCTCACCGCGTACTCGGTGACGTGCTCGCTGGCCACCCGTTCGATGGCCAGGGTCACGATCTCCCGCGCCCGGCGATCCGCCTGTTCCAGGACCTCCGCCTCCACCTCTCGGATGGTGCGGGCCATCTCCTGGCGGGTCTTCTTCTCCACCTCCTGGAGGAGGGCGGCCCGGGCCTCTTCCTCGGTCATGTGGGCGATGCGTTCCAGCATCTCGGCCCGCTCTTCCTCGGCTCTGGCCAGCTCGGCCGCCTTCTTGTCCAGCTGGCTCTGCCGTTGGTTCAGTTTGCGCTCTCTGGCCTCCAGCTGATCCAGGCGCTTCTCAAAGTGTTCCTGTCGGTTCTGTAGTCGCTCTTCGATGCGGTCGAGATCCCGGCGGCGGCGGGTCAGCTCTGCATCGATCTCCTGGCGCAGCTTGACCTCTTCTTCCTTGAGGGCCAGCTGTTTGCGTCGGATCTCCGCTTCGGCCTCGGCCAAGAGTTTGGCTGCCTGCTGCTCTGCGCTCTGGGCGGCCAGCTCCTGGCGTTCCCGTTCGGCTTGGATGCCTGTCTCCCGACCCCGCTTGTAGGCGACGTAGCCGACGATCCCGGCGCTGATCAGCACGGCCAGCACTACGATGACGATCGTCAGTGGGTCCATGGTTTTTCCTCGTCTCTCAACTTGCCTGTCTGTTTGGGTCAGTCACTCGATGTTTGTTCTGTCGCTGGTTGTTCTGTTTCTGGTTTGTTCGTTCCGTCGCTGTGAAACATCACTGCACAATTGGAAAATTGCTGTCCGGAAGAAATCGTTTTCCCACGCTTTCGGTTGAACCCGGGGTTGGCCCGATCTTCGTGGCGCCCGGCCGTCACGGCTCCTCCGGCCCATCCGCGGAGCCCCGCTCCTGGGCCAGCTGATCCAAGGCGTGACGGATGGCGTCCCAGTCAAAGCCCCGGCGCTGGAGGAAGGCCACCATCTTCTTTCGGAAGGTCTCCTCGTCCAGCCTCTCCCAGCGGGCCAGGCGAGTGCGGGCGGCGTCCAGGGCTGCGGCGTCCGGGTCCTGCATCGCCGCGCTGAGGACGGCCTGGATGGTGGCCTCGTCCACCCCTTTCTGCCGCAGCTCGTAGCGGAGAGCCCGGGGGGCCATAGGCTTGAAGCGGGCCCGTTGCTCTGTCCAGAAGCGGGCAAACTCCTGGTCGTCCAGGTAGCCCTGCTCCTGGAGGCGGCCGATGACCCACTCCACGTCCTGTTCGGTCAGGCGCTCCTCCTTGCGCTGGTACTGGCGCAGATTGCGGCGCACTTCCCAGCTGCTCCGGGGGCGCACGGCCAGGAAGCGCAGGGCCCGGTCGTAGGCCTTGCTGCGCACGCCCAAGCGCTGCAGATGGGCGGCCTCCTGGTCGCTGAGGAGTTGGCCCACCCGGAGCTTGGCCGCCTCCACTCCGGGCAGAGAGAACGCGTACTCCCCATCCAGGAAGACGTTCACTCGGTCCTTCTGCTTTTTCTGGAAGCGCAGTGCTGTGATGGTGCCAGCCATTCTCGCCTCGTGGGCCATCCGTCCGGAAGGGGATGGCCGGGAAACGCCCACAAAGAAAGCGCTGCGGCCATTGCCACAGCGCTCGCGCGTACCGAGGTGCACCGTCGCCGCTGGGAAAGCGACGAACAAGGGCGTGGAGGGGGGTGTGCGCCCGCCGTCCACGGGTGTTCGGTTGTCGGTGTGCGTTCCACTGGTAGGGCCGCCGAACAGAGCGGCCAGCTGGGTTGCCGGCAGGTCCCGGGGCACGTGGGCTGGCCCAGGGCCCGGAAGGACATCCCTTCTCGGGTCGGGGCTACCTCGTTTGCCTTGCCTGCGGCGGCGCTCCCGAATCGAAATAGCGGGAAGCGACCTGCGACTCTGGGCTTCCCATGCAGAATTCTTTCCCCGTCTATCTACGACGCAGTTTCGAACACATTGCGCCCAGCCCTTCCAGGGCCCAGGTTCGGGCCTGGACTTCCGTCCGCAGGCCGGGCAGGTGACCTGGCTCTGGAACTGTCTCAGCAGTGAAAACGGCCAAGGGGACGCCTTCGGGTGGCGCTCCCACCTGGGGGATTGGGACCATCATCTCCGCAGAAGTTCCTCAAACGGCCTGTACAGGCGCCGTTCATTGTGGTTCGAATCGACCGGGTTGGCGGGCCCAGGGCCCTTCGATGCTGCGGCTCCGGCCGGGTTTCAGGGAAAGACAACCGAAACGTCATCGGTTGTTCGGACCAGTGGCTGAAAAGTTACGCTCTTGCGCTATGGCTTGGTTATGGAAAAACGTTGTTGCTGGATCTGCGCTTGCTCTGTCAGTTAGTGAACTGTCGGTTGATGAACCGTCGCTTGAATGCTGTCGAACTCTAGTTGCTTGAAGCCACAAGTGGTTTGAAAATGCTCTCGGAAAACTGTGCTGCTCAGTTGAATAAACGGCTCTCAGGTCACTTTTTCGACCGGGTCTGTTCCCGGAATGGCTGTTCCCCGAATAACGGTGCAATGATGCCTGGGGGGCACGCCCCTGGGCCCATCCTAGGCCTGTTGGGGATTCGACGCCTCGCTCCCCTCTGGGGCCTCGTTGACGACCAGGCCGGCCCGCTCCCGGACGATGCGGTCGATCTTGGCGGCGATCTCCGGGTTGTTGCGCAGGAACTCCTTGCTGGCCTCCCGCCCCTGGCCGATGAGCTCGTCCTCGAAGCGGTAGTAGGCTCCCCGCTTCTCGATCACGTCGTACTCCACGCCCAGGTCCAGGAGGTCGCCGACCTTGCTGATGCCCTCGTTGTACATG
>CAYQEB010000116.1:0-12626 GCA_964416395.1 uncultured Caldilineaceae bacterium
ACCCTCATTTCCCGAACCCACCCCACCCTGTGGTACCCTATAGATCCGTGACGCGCTCGTCCCTGGACCCGGGGCGAGCTGATCCTGGGAGGCGCCACCATGGGAAAGCCCAACGAGCCCAAGCGACCCAAGCGGCCCAGGACGATCCCCCCTCGCAGGCCCGTCTACAGGCCGGAGGAGGAGTCCCAGGAGGAGCGGCGGAACAAGAGCCTGGACGAATGGCGGGAGCTGGTGGACGAACGCATCGGCGAGGCCATGCAACGGGGCGAGTTCGAGGACCTGCCGGGCAAGGGCAAGCCCCAGGACCTGGCCCGCAATCCCTTCCAGCCCGCGGACCAGGAGATGGCCCACAAGCTCCTCCAGGACAACGACCTGGCCCCAGCCTGGATGGCGGACCGCAACGCCCTGTTGGCCGAGATCCAGGCCTGGCGAGAGGAGGTGCGCCAGGAGTGGTCCTGGCTCCAGGAAGCCTTCGCCGCCGCGGAGGACGAGGAGCGCCAGGCCGCCCTCCAGGCCATCTGGCAGGGGCACATCCAGCGCTGGGAGATCTACCTGAAGGAGCTGAACAGCCGCATCCTGGACCTGAACCTGACCATGCCCATCTGGCGCATGGAGGTCTTCCACGTGCGCCTGGACCGGGAGCTGGCCCGCATGGGCTTCTCCCGCACCCTGGGTGAGGAGGGGTAGGCGGGCGCGGAGCCCAGTCGCTCGCCCCCCGCGCCCTTTCCCGACCCATCAACCAATCGATCAACCCGACCACTCAACCCAAGAAAAGCCGCCATGACCCAAGACGTTGCCGCCCTGCGCGCCATCCTGCACCGCATCGACGGCCGGGGCTACAAGGCCTACAAGGAGATCCAGGGGCGCTGGCGTTTCCCGGACTTCACCCTGCTCATCGACCACGTTCAGGGGGACCCCTTCGCCGCGCCCACCCGGGCCCGGGTCCTGGTGCCGGCCAGGGTGGCCCAGTTTCCCCCGGAGCATTTCAGCAACCCCAGCCGAGCCTGGGGGCTGGCCGCCTACCTGGCCCGCTCCTTTGACCGCCTGGCCCGGCAGCGCAGCCACCACCGGGGCACCGGCCACAGCGGCGAGATCCGCATGGAGGCCCCAGGCCAGGAGGTGCTGCCCCAGACCGCCGTGCTCATCCACCCGGACGGCCAGGTGGAGGCCCGCTTCACCGTGGGGCTGCCGGCCAGCGGGCGACGCATCCTGGGGCGCCAGGCCGCGGAGCTGCTCCTGGAGGACCTGCCCAGCGTGGTGGAGGGGAGCCTGCGCTACGCCGTCCACCCGCCGGAGACGGTCTGGGAGCACGTGGCCACCAACGAGGACGCGGACGCGCTGCGGGCGGCCCTGGCCCCGCGGGGGCTGGTGGCCTTCGTGGCCAACGGCGCCATCCTGCCCCGGCGCTCCGGCGTGGACGACCGCCCCCTGCAGGAGGGCATCGTGGTCCCCTTCCAGTCGCCCCCCTCCCTGGAGGTGACCATCCAGCTGCCCCACGCGGGGCCGGTGGCGGGCATGGGCATCCCAGAAGGGGTGACGCTGATCGTGGGTGGCGGCTTCCACGGCAAGAGCACCCTGCTCCGGGCCCTGGAGCGGGGGGTCTACAACCATCGACCAGGAGACGGGCGGGAGCGGGTGGTCAGCCGGGTGGACGGGGTGAAGATCCGGGCGGAGGACGGGCGCTCTGTGAGCGGGGTGGACATCTCTCCCTTCATCAACAACCTGCCCTACGGCCTGCCCACGGACAACTTCAGCACCCCCAACGCCAGTGGATCCACCAGCCAGGCGGCCAACATCATGGAGGCCCTGGAGGCCGGCGCGCACCTGCTGCTCATCGACGAGGACACCGCGGCCACCAACTTCATGATCCGGGACCGGCGCATGCAGGCCCTGGTCCCCAAAGAGCAGGAGCCCATCACCCCCTACATCGACCGGGTGCGTCAGCTCTACCAGGAGCTGGGGGTGAGCTCCGTCCTGGTCATCGGCGGCAGCGGGGACTACCTGGACGTGGCGGACACGGTCATCGCCATGCACGAGTACCGGCCGGTGGACGTGACCGAGCGAGCCCGGCAGGTGGCCCAGGCTCAGCCCACCGGGCGGGTGAACGAGGCCGCGGGGTCCTTCGGCCCTCGCCCGGCCCGGATCCCCCTGCCCCACTCCCTGGACCCCCGCAAGGGCCGCCGGGAGGTGAGCATCAAGGTGCGGGGGCTGCACGCCATCCAGTTCGGCCGGGAGACCATCGACCTGGCCGCGGTGGAGCAGCTGGTGGCCTGGGGCCAGACCCGGGCCATCGGTGACGCCCTCTGGTACGCCCGGGAGCGCTACATGGACGGCCGGCGCACCCTGGCCCAGATCCTGGATCGGGTCCTGGCGGACGTGGAGACGGAAGGGTTGGACGTCCTGGACCGGCGCAAGGTGGGGGATCTGGCGGGATTTCGCCGCTTCGAGCTGGCCGCGGCCCTGAACCGCCTGCGCTCCCTGCGGGTCCGCCAGGCAGAGTGACAGGAGGCGGCGTGACGGGGGCCGGGGCTGTGGTATACTTCCTCTGGAAAATCTGGTGCAGGGATGCTCAAAAGGCACGGAGAAATAGCTGAGCGTCCTTCTCGATCTGTGCATTCGGTGATCTCCGTGGCGCTCCGTGTAGACCTATCGCTTCAATAAACCATGCGCGTCTATCTGGATCAGCTGGGCTGCCGGCTCAACTTCAGTGAAAACCATACCCTGGCTCAACGGCTCCGGGCGGCCGGCCACACGGTGGTGACCCGTCCGGAAGCGGCCCAGGTCATCGTGCTGAACACCTGCGCGGTGACCAGTGAGGCCGCGCGCAAGAGCCGCCAGAGCGTGCGTCATCTGCACAAGCGCAACCCGGAGGCCCGCATCGCGGTCACCGGCTGCTACGCCACCCTCCAGCCCGAGGAGGCCGGGGAGCTGCCCGGCGTGGCCCTGGTGGCCAGCAACCAGGAGAAGGAGATGCTCCACACCCTGTTGGAGCCCTGGAGCGGGGAGCTGGACGACCCGGAGCAGCTGGCCCGCATCCAGCCCGACGGCGTGCCCTTCCCCGAGGCGCCGGCCCCCATGCTGGAAGGGTGGGGACGCACCCGGGCCTTCGTGAAGGTCCAGGACGGCTGCAACAACCGCTGCACCTTCTGCATCGTGACGGTGGCCCGGGGCGCCAGCCGGAGCCGCACCGTCCAGGACGTGGTGGCGGAGGTCCAGAACCTGGTGGAGATGGGCTACCAGGAGGTGGTGCTCACCGGTGTGCATCTGGGCAGCTACGGCCGGGATCTGGACGGGGCCGCGCGCACGGATCTGAAGGCCCTGACCCAGGCCATCCTGGTCCACACGGACGTGCCCCGCCTGCGCCTGAGCAGCCTGGAGCCCTGGGAGCTGGCCGAGGGCTTCTTCGACCTGTGGCAGGAATGGCCCCAGCGCCTCTGCCCCCACCTGCACCTGCCCCTCCAGGCGGGTGCGGACCGTCAGCTGCGGGCCATGGCCCGGCGGTGCACTGTGGCCAGCTACCGTCAGCTGGTGGCCGAGGCCCGGGCCGCCATCCCGGATCTGATCCTGACCACGGACATCATCGTGGGCTTCCCTGGGGAGACGGAGGCCGACTTCCAGGAGGGGCTGGCCTTTGTGGAGGAGATGCGCTTCGCCCACGCCCACATCTTCCCCTTCAGCCCTCGGACCGGCACCGCGGCGGCCACCTTCCCGGGGCAGCTGCCCAAGGCGGTGAAGAAAGAGCGCTCCCGGCGCATGCACGAGGTGGTGGAGCGGACGGGGCGAGCGGAGCGATCCCGCTTCCTGGGCACGGTTCGGCCGGTCCTGTGGGAAGGGGAGGGCCAGCCGGTGACGGATGAGCCGGGGCGTCTCTGGAGCGGCTTCACGGACAACTACCTGCGGGTGATGGCTGTGGCGCCGGAGGGGGTGGATCTGCACAACCGCATCACCCTCACCCGGCTGGAGGAGCTCCACGGGGAGACCTTGCTGGGCCGGGTGGTGGAGGCGGAGCTTGCTTCCTGAAGCGGGCTGGCCTGGTCATCGAGCCGAGGATTTGAAGATTTCAACCACATTGACGGGCGATCCAGGATCCGCTATACTACCTTTTACTTTCCCCACAAAAAACCAAGCCAACGCCTCCCCCACTGTTGTCCCTATCGACCCGACGGCAGGTTGCGGCCCACGTCGGATTTGCCACCCTTCACGCCCCGTGGACGCTACGCATGGCCGAGCCCCGCTCTCCTCAAGATCTGGATCTGGGAGAAGTCATCCAACGCTGTGCCCAGGAGACAGATCGCTTCTTCCGCCGGGAGCGCGTTGACCCTCGTTTCTGCCTCGAACTCTTCCGCCGGGCCCTGGTGCTCCGGGATCAGGAGGCCTGGGAGGCCATCTATGTCCAGTACTCGCCCCTGGTCCTGAGCTGGGTGGAGCAGCACCCCTCCTTTCCTTCCCTGAACGAGGAACCCGACTTCTTCGTGAACCGGGCCTTCTCCAAGCTGTGGTCCGCCGTTCCGCCAGAGCGGTTCCACCAGTTCAAGGAGCTCAAGGCCATTTTGCGCTACCTCAAGATGTGCACCGGCAGCAGCATCATCGATCACGTGCGCCTGGAGGAACGCTACCACCAGGCCCAGGATCCCCTGGGCCTGGACATCCTGGCCCAGGCCCGCACATCCGACACTGAGCGGGAGGTCCTGGATGAAGCCGCCGCGAGGCTCCTCTTGCGCTGTGTGGAGGAGCGCTTGCGGAGCCCGGCGGAGCGGGCGGTGGTCCACGGCATGTTTGTCCTGGGGCTGAAACCCCGGGACATCCTGGCCCAGCACCCCGATCTCTTTGGAACGATCAAGGATGTGTACCGGGTGAAACAGAACCTGATGGCCCGGCTGCGCAGGGACAAAGGGTTACGAAAATGTTGGGGGGAAGATGCTTGAAAAAGGAATCGGAAGCCGTTTATAAGGCAAACTCTAGAGAAAGAGGCTCCTAAATGAACTGCTCCCTTTCCGCACCGGTGGACGAGAAGGCTTTGTTGCAGTACCTGGATGGTCAGGCCCCTGCCCAGGTGGCGGAGCATCTGGCCCAATGCCCCTCCTGCACCGAGAGGGCGGCGGAGTTGGCCCGGTTCCTGTCCAGGCTACGGAAACTACTCTATCGGGTGGAATGCCCCTCGTCCCTGGAACTGGGGGAATACGTCCTGGAGATGCTGCCCTCGGCCCAGGCGGGCCGCGTGCAGGCCCATGTGGCCCAGTGTCCCCACTGCACCCGAGAACTGGCCCAGCTGGAGCGTTTCCTGGCCGTTTCCGTGCAGGAGGGCTTGGTCCATCAAGGCGTGGAAAAGGTGAAGATCCTCGTCGCCCAGCTGGTGACCGGTCTCTCCCAGGCCGGCCTTGGGGGCGCATCCCTGGCCTTTGGCGGCCTGCGGGGCGGGGAGGAAGAGCCCCTCATCTACCAGGTGAACGACACCCAGATCGTGCTGGAGATCCAGGACGATCCCGAGCACCCTGGCCGGAAGACCCTCCTGGGGCTGATCACCGGCGTGGAGCAGCCCACACTCACCGTCCGCCTCCAGGAGCGGGAGCAGGCCGCCTCCACAGCCCATGTGGACGAGATCGGCAACTTCGCTTTCTCCCAGCTGCGTCCGGGCGCGTACAAGCTCGTGATTGTCGGCGAAGGCATGGAGATCCACATCCCACAGCTGCGCATCAACGGCGCCTCCCAATCCTCCTGACCGCTGGGCATCTCCCGGCCTCGCCCCGTCTCTGCTTCAGCCCCGTTGCCAGTCGATTTCCCTCTCCGGGCGGTTAAGGGCCATCATCTGCTATCATCCTTCCGTCATCGACCGACCCACCTTCGCCCTCCACACGAGGAGCGTCGCCTGTCCCGCCCGCCATGAGCGTCATCGACGAACTGCTGGACCTTGCCGACACTACAGCCCAGAAACAGTTCCTGGAAGAGCACTGGCATCGTCTTCCGGAGCGGCTCGCCGTGTTTCTGAAAGAGTACGCGGACGAGCGCCTGCGCACGGACATCCAGGGGTCCCTGAAAGTGGCCAAGCTGCTGACCGAGCTGCCGGAAGTCACCGGCGATCCCCTGCACGAGGCCCTGGGGCTCCTGGCCGAGGCCAACGCCCGCTCCATCGGCCTGGGGGAGTACCGGCGGGCGGTGACCCTCTACGACCGGGCCGCAGCCCTCTACCGGGCGCATGGCCGAGAGGTGGAGGTGGCCCGCTCTCAGGTGGGCAAGGTCTGGGCCCTGGCCTGCCTGGGCAAGATCGACCAGGCCATCCAGGAAGGCGAGGAAGCGGCCCAGGTCCTGGAAGCCGCCCAGGAATGGTTTCCCCTGGCCAAACTGACCATGAACCTGGCCGCGGTCTACGCTCGCCAGGGCAACGACCGCCGTTCCCTGGAGTTCTGTCACCAGGCTCAGACCTTCTACCAACGGCTGGGGAAGGCCGGGGAGGCCGGCTGGCTCATGGCGGAACAGAACCGGGCGGTGATCCTACGCAGCCTGGGCCGCTTTCAGGAGTCCATCCAGGCCAGCCAGACAGCCCTGGCCATGCTGGACAAACTGGGGCACCGCATCGAGGCCGCTCGCGCCCGGCAGAATCTGGCCGTCACCTACTTCGTCCTGGGGCGCTACAACGAGGCCCTGGAGCTCCTCTCCCGGGCCCGGAAGGTCTTTCAGGCGGACGGTCGCAGCCGGGACATGGCCCGCATCGACCTCTTCATCTGCGACTGCCTGATCCAGCTGCGCCGCTACGGCCAGGTTCTGGATCGGTGCAGCCAGATCCGGGAGCTCTTCGCCGCCCTGGGCTCCCGCCTGGAGGTGGGCCAAGCCATCGTGGACGAGGGAGTGGCCTTCGCCGGCCTGCACCGTTTCGACGAAGCCCTGCACTCCCTGGACGAAGCCCGCCAGCTCTTTCTGGAGGAGGGAAACCCGGTGCTGGCCGCCCACGCGGAGCTGGAGATGGCCACGGTCCAGCTGCTCCAGGGTGAATTCCAGGGGAGCCTGGCCACGGCCCAGGGCTGCGCCCGGCTGTTCCAGGAGAACCAGCTGCCCCTGGGGGAGGCCCAGGCCCATCTGGTGGCCGCCCGAGCCGCCTTCGCCCAAGGTCACCTGGACCAGGCCCAGGCGCTGGCCCAGCTTGCCCTGGAGCTGGCCCCGCAGGATCTCCCCAGCCTGAGCTTCCAGTGCCACCATCTCCTGGGGAGGGTGGCGGCCCAGCGGGATCGCCCCCAGCAGGCCCTCTCCCTCTACCAACGGGCCATCCAGGAGCTGGAACTGCTCCGGGGCTCCCTGATGATGGAGTATCGGGCCGACTTCCTGGCGGACAAGCAGGCCGTCTACGAGGATGCGGTCCTGGTCTCCCTGGGCATGGGAGAGATCCTCCAGGGCATGGAGTACGCGGAGCGAGCCAAGTCCCGGGCTCTGCTGGAGATGGTGGCCTTCCGCATGGAGCTGGGCGTCCAGGCCCGCTCTCCGGAGGACGCCCCCCTGGTGGCGGAGTTGATGGCCCTGCGGGAGGAGCGGGATCGCCTCTACCGGCGCTGGGAAAGCCGGGAGGCCCTCCACGATGCGGAGCAGCCGGCTGCAGTGCGTCAGGAGATGCTGCAGGCCATCTCGGACCGGGAGCGGCGCATCACGGAGCTGTGGCACGAGCTGCTCATCCGCAGCGCGGACTACGCCCGGGAGGCCAGTCTCTGGCAGGTGCGCACGGAGTCTCCCCAGCCCTACCTGGATCCGGACACCCTGCTGGTGGAGTACTTCATCGCCCAGGGGGAGCTCATCGCCTTTCTCGTCCACAAGGACGGGGCGCAGGTGTGGCGGCTGGGGCGGCAGCTCCCGCAGGTCCAACGGCTGAGCCAGCTGCTGGGCGTGAACCTGCGCACAGCGCCCCGCAGCAGACCCGCCCTTATCCCCTCCCTGCGGCGCAACGCGGAGGGCATCCTGGGCCGGCTGCACCGGCTGCTGATGGGGCCTTTCCAGGCGGAGCTGGACGGCTACCGCAAGCTGATTCTGGTGCCCCACGGACCCTTGCACTACCTGCCCCTCCACGCCCTGCACGACGGCGAGCGCTACCTGGCGGAGCGCTTTCAGATCAGCTACCTGCCTGGGGCCAGCCTGTTGCGCTACTGCCTGGAGGAGCGAAGACCAGAGCGGAGCGCCCTGGTGGTGGGCTACTCCCAGGAGGGGCTGCTTCCCCACGCTCTGGAAGAGGCGCGCAGCGTGGCCCGTCTCTTCCGCCAGGGCCCCCTGCTGGAGGAAGAGGCCTCCCTGGCGGCCTTCGCGGCGCAAGCCAAAGGCTGTCGGGTGATCCACCTCTCCACCCACGGCGTCTTCCGGCCGGACAACCCGGTCTTTTCCGGCCTGACCCTGGCGGACGGTCAGCTGACCACCCTGGACATCTTCGGCCTGCGCCTGGACGCCTCCCTGGTCACCCTGAGCGCCTGCGAGACTGGGCGCAACGTGGTGGCCGGCGGGGATGAGCTGACCGGCTTCATGCGGGCTTTCCTCTACGCGGGCGCGTCGTCCCTGCTGCTCAGCCTGTGGGCGGTGACGGATCGTTCCACGGCTCAGCTCATGGAGCGTTTCTACAGCCGGTTGGTCCAGGGCGCGTCCAAGGGCGCGGCCCTCCAGGAGGCTCAGCAGGCCTTCATCCACGCCTCGGACTCAGAGGCGCACCTGGCCCATCCCTATTTCTGGGCGCCCTTCTTCCTGGTGGGGGCCATGGGCTCCCTGGCGTCCCCTGCCTGAGCTGGAAAGAGGTTTCGCCCGCCCTGCCGCCGTCCCACCGCGCCGGACTTCGACGCCTTTCGCCGCTCTCCGACACCCTGTCCTTCGATACCCGGCCGTCTGACACACTGTCGCTCGACGTTTCCCTGTGCCCGAGCCGTTCCAGGCCGTTCACCTAGCCCTTTCACGTCCACCGGAAGGAGAGATCGCCATGCGAAAATTTGCCCTGCTGCTGGTCATTCTGGCGGTCCTGGTCATCCTGGCCGGCTGCCAGGTGACGCCACCGCCTCTTTCCCTGCGCCCCACCCGCACGCCCGCCCCCCTGTTGAAGGGTTCGCCCCTCTGCGCTCAGCTGGATGAGGAGCGAATGGTCCAGGCCAACGAAAGTGGCCGCATCTTCATGCCCAACCAGTTCGTGGTCACCGGCCCGGCCGGCCAGATTCCCGGGCTGCTGGAACGGGTGGGTGCGCTGACTCAGGTGCAGCTCCAGCAGGTGGGCGAGGCGGTGGACCTGAGCTACCTGGGCCAGGTGGAGCTCCCGCCCGAGACCACCCTGCGTTTCCTGCGCAGCCCCCGAAGCCGGGCCGCCCTGGAGAGTCGCCTCTACCAGGTGAGCGGGGAGACGCCAGTGCAGCGGGTGATCTGTGAGATCAACGAGGCGGGGAAGGTGCTGGATGTGGCGGCGGATCCCAACTACATCACCGGGCCGGTGCCCTTCTCCATCGGCGGCAGCCCCTTCTCCATCGGCGGCAGCCCGGCCGGTGGCCCCTCCGCGCCCGCGGATCCGGCCCTTTTCTCCCAGCAGTGGGCCTTCCAGATGTTGGAGGTGGGCGACTTCCGGGACCCGGCCCTGGCCCAGACGGGAGCGGGGGTGCTGGTGGCCATCTTCGACACCTCGCCCTTCGAGGACATCCCGGATGGGAACTGGAACGCGGTGCGCAGCTACCAGGGCGTCCCCTTTCGGGTCTCCCACCCCAATCCAGCGCCCCCGGACACGCCCGGAACCCAGGGCTACGCGGACGTGCGGGATCACGGCCTCTTCGCGGCGGGCCTGGTCCACGCGGTGGCGCCGGAGAGCGAGCTGCACCTGATCCGGGTGTTGAACGAGAAGGGGCGGGGCGATCTCTTCACCCTGAGCCAGGCTCTGAACCAGTTCGTCCAGCAGACCCTGGTGGAGCGGGGCGGCTCTCTGGGCGGGACGGTGCTCAACCTGAGCCTGGGGGTGGTCCATCCAGAGGATCTGGCCGCCGCGGGGCTGGCCAGCAACGAGCAGGCGGTGGAGGCCCTGTTGACGCCCCTTCAGGTGGCCCGGGCCCTGGGGGCGGTGGTGGTGGCGGCGGCCGGCAACGGCTCCAACGGCAGTCAGGTGGTCGCGGCCGAGTATCCAGCCGGCTACCCGGAGGTCATCGGGGTGGCCGGGGTGAAGCCGGGTCAGCAGCGCTCCTGCTTCTCCAACGCGGGGGATGTGGCCGCCCCGGCAGGGGACGGTGGCGACGCCTGCACCCCGGCCGCGGTCCTCGACTGCTCCGGGGACTGCCCGAACGCCCTGGTCAGCTGGACCAGCCTCTCGCCCACGGGGTTCTCCTACTGGGCCGGCACCTCCTTCGCCACGCCTTTGGTCAGCGGGGAGGCGGCCCTGCGCCTGGAGAAGGACAAGGCCGCCACAGGATCCTGGCCGCCACCGGCCCAGGTGGAGACGGCCATCTACGCCTCGTCCCAGCAGCCCGCCCCGCCGGACGGCTGTCTGGGCTACGGGGTGGTGGATCCCCTGGCCGCCATGAGCGCTAGTGGCACAGGCGCCCTTCCTGGGACGCCTGGTTGTCCATAATCCCCTTCTATCCCCGTTTTCCCCATTTTCTCCTCGCTCGAGCGCCGTTTCCACCCTCCGGAAACGGCGCTCGTCTTTCGGTAAGGCGATCTACGAGATTTTCCCGGCAAAACCATGAGAATTCATGTGAATATGGGCCAAATCGCCTAGGGTAAGGTGCTTTAAAAAGGGGCGGATCTGCGTTTAAATGTATGACAAGACGCCAGGATGCGTCGGCGAAACTACAGAGACGATTTCGTTGCAGCTGACGTCACGTCGCCCGGAAGGTTACAGTGCTCTCCCCCGACACTGTCACCTTCCGGGTTTTTTGTTTGCCTCGGTTCACCTGCTCCAGATTCGCCTGCACCAGGCTCTCCTGCATCCGAAGAGCCCAATCGCCTTCCCGGCGGAAGGCCTCAGCGGCCGGTCCAGCGGAACAGCGCCGCCAACATCCCCAGGAAGAGGCCACCCAGCAACGCAGCCCACCCCAGCAGAGGCCAGGGCGAGGACTGCTGTTCAGAGGGGGCGGGGGCCGCTGGCTGGGCCACGATCTGCACGTCCAAGGCCTGGGCCGGTGGGATGTTGGCCGCCACCAGGGGCGTGGCCGTGGGAGTAGCGGTGGCCGTGGGCGTGGCCGTGGGGGGCACGGGGGAGGGCGTAGGAGTGGGGGTGGGCGTTTCGGTGGGCGCGGGGGTGGGAGTGAGGGTGGCTGTCGGTGTGGCGGTGGGCGTGTCCGTGGGGGGCGCGGGGGTGGACGTGGGGGTGAGGGTTGGGCTAGGCAAGGGCGACTCCCCAGGGTCCAGGGCGCCGTTCTCCGGTGACGTGGGCGTGAGCGTCGGCGTGGGAAGAGGGGAGTCCGGGCTCTCGGGCGTTTCGGTGGGCGTTTCAGTGGATGTTGCAGAGGGTGTTTCAGTGGGTGTTGCAGAAGGGGGCAGGGTGGCTGTGGGGGAAGGGGCAGGCGTGGCTGTCGGTGTGGCAGTGGGCGCGGGGGTTGGGGTGGCAGCGCCCTGGCTTTCCCGGGCATCCTGGCAGCCCTGGACCTGGAACGGCATCTCTAAGCCCAGCTTGTCGGAGAGGCGCATCTCTTCGATCGCGAAGCGCTCCGGTCCCAGGCCGGTTCGGTCCAGCCCGGCCCGGAAGAGCTCCCCGCTTCCACTCTGGGGCTGGCGGGGCTGCAGTTGGGTCATGGTGACGGTGATCCGACCCGAGTCGTTGTCCGCGCTGTTTGCCTTCACTTCGTCCGGATCGAGAAAGGCGCCCAAGCGTAGCTGGATCCCTTCCTCGTCCGGGTCACCGTCCAGGATCTGGACCGCGCTGGGGTCGAAGCTCATCTCCACCCCGTAGCCGAAGAGGCCCGTCACGTTCTCCACCCGCAGGACCAACGCCGCCTCCTGGTCCGCCTCTTCCACCACACAGCGCACCGTGGCTGGGGCTTGGGCCCAGGCTGGGGGAGTCGAGCTCAGGAACAAGGCCAGGCCGGTTCCCAGGATGGCGAGCCACAGCGACCGGACGATGGAAGGGCGTGGGATCCGCATGGACGTTTCACCTTCGATGGGGGGCGCTCATCCGCTCCGGGAGCGTCCCAGCTGCCAGGCGGCCAAACCCAGGCCCAGCGCGCCCACCAGGGCCAGCCAACCCAGCAGGGCCACGCTGCGCCCTCGCAGAGGCTGCTCCGGTGGGGGCGGCTGGGGCGCCGATTCCACGCTCAACAACGGACCTTGGGCCTGGGCCAAGGGGAGCGGTGTGGATGTGGCGGTGGGGGTGGGGGAGGGGGGCGGTGCTGGCGTGGGTGTGGCCACGATGCGCCCCAGGTCCAGGGTGGGTGTGGCTGTGGGCGTGCCCGTGGCCACCGGCGTGGGCGTCTCGGTGGGGGTGGGGGAGGGGGTGTCCGTGCTGGTGGGGGTGAAGGTGGGCGTGGCCACAGGGGAATCCTGGGCAGGGGTCGTGGGTGTGCTGGTGGGCGTGGCCGTGGGCGTCTCGGTGGGGGTGGGGGAAGGCGTGTCCGTGCTGGTGGGGGTGAAGGTGGGCGTGGGCAGAGGGCTTTGATCCTGGCCTGCGGGGGTGGGGGTTGGCGTCGCCGTCGCTGTGACCGTGC
>CAYQEB010000117.1:0-12607 GCA_964416395.1 uncultured Caldilineaceae bacterium
GTGGGGCCGGAGGTGCAGCTCTGTGGCGGCAAGTGGATGGACGTGCCGGTGGACCAGGCCTACGTGGACGGCAACCTGGTCACCGCGCCGGCCTGGCCGGCCCACCCTGCCTGGCTGGCCGAGTTCCTGAAGGTGCTGGGCACCCAGATCCAGCCCTAAACCACCCTCCCCCATGTCCTGGTCCCTGGGCCCGGGCATGGGGGCTTCGCCCGATTCCGCCCCTATTTCGAAAAAGGAGAGAGCGATGCCCCTCATCCCCAGCCTCTTGCTCCGGCAGCTGTACACCTACGCCTCGCTGCACAACAGCGACCAGGGCGTGGAGTTCACCCTGAAGAACCGGCTGGCCGACGCCAAGCTCACCCAGATCCTGGGCATTCGGCTGGACGGCCAGGACGTGCCCCTGGAGGCCGTCACCCTGAAGCTGGCCGATGGCCGGGCCATCCCCGCCACCCAGGTCACTCGGGACAATCCCATCGACTTCCCCCTGGCCGCGGAGGTGACCGTGCACATCCGGCGCGAACCCATCTCCCCGGGCAAGCACAAGATCGGGATCGCGGTCCAGACGGAGCCCTTCGGCAAGCTCAAGTTCAGCGTGGAGGACTCCCTGGCGGAGAAGAAGGAGACGGTGATCCGCATTCCCCGAGACCGACAGGACGACTACTCGGAGGAGATCATCAAGAAGCGGCAGAGGTTCGCGGAGGAGTTCAGCGGGGCCAAGCTCAACCACGTGACCCACTACTCCTTCGACCCCCACGTGACCAAGGGCAACATCGAGAACTTCACCGGCGCGGCCCAGGTGCCCCTGGGGTTGGCCGGGCCCATCCACGTGAACGGGGAGTACGCCCAGGGAGATTTCCTGGTTCCCCTGGCCACCACAGAGGGCACCCTGGTGGCCTCCTACAACCGGGGGATCAAGGCCCTGAACCTGAGCGGCGGCGTCCGATGCGCCATCATGGCCGACGCCATGCAGCGGGCCCCGGTCTTCGTCTTCAACGATGCCGCCTCGGCCCGGGATTTCACCTTCTGGGTGGAGGAGAACATCGACAAGGTGCGGGAGGAGGCGGAGTCCACGTCTCGGGTGGCCAAGCTCCTCTACATCGACTACTACCTGGCCAACAAGTTCGCCTACCTGCGCTTCAACTTCAGCACCGGGGACGCCGCGGGGCAGAACATGGTGGGCCGGGCCACCTTCGCCGCCTGCAGCTGGATCCTGGACAGCTACCGCACAGACGAGAAGGGCATCCAGAAGTTCTATCTGGAGTCCAACTTCGCCACAGACAAGAAGGCCTCCCAGGTGAACATCATGCGCACCCGGGGCAAGCGGGTCACCGCGGAGGCTGTGGTGAAGAAGGATGTGCTGCTCCAGTACATGCGGGTGGATCCGGAGCAGCTCCTCTACCACTACGGGGTGGCCAACATCGGCTCCTTCATGTCCGGGGTGAACAACAACGGCCTGCACTCGGCCAACGCCATCACCGCCATCTTCATCGCCACCGGCCAGGACGTGGCCAACGTCTCCGAGTCCTCCGCCGGCATCCTCTACGTGGAGGGCACGCCCGAAGGGGATCTCTACATGTCCCTCACCATCCCCTCCCTGATCGTGGCCACCTACGGCGGGGGCACAGGGCTGCCCACCCAGCGGGAGTGCCTGGAGATCATGGGCTGCTACGGCAAGGGGAAGGTGCGCAAGTTCGCAGAGATCGTGGCGGCCACGGCCCTGGCCGGCGAGCTCTCCCTGGCCTCGGCCATCTCCGCCCTGGACTGGGTCTCCAGCCACGAGCAGTACGGGCGCAACCGCTAGAGACCAGCCCAACCAGGGCGCCAGAGGCAGCGCGCCGGGCCGCCTGGGTTCAGGACCAGGCGGATTCCATCCCAGGAAGTTCACCGACACCACCTTCACCGAGCTCTCAGCCAGAAAGCGGCCAGCCGCCATGTCCAAACCTGCGCAGATCACCCTGGTGACCCAGGTGGCCCCGGCCATCTACCAGGTCCGCCTCCCTCTCCCTTTCGCCCTGAACAGCGTCAACTGCTACCTCCTGGCCGACGAGCAGGGGTGGACCATCCTGGACACGGGCCTGGGCACCTCCCTGGGCCGGGCCGGCTGGCAGGAGGCCTTCCAGAGCCTGGGCATCGCCCCCCAGGACGTGCGCCAGATCGTCCTCACCCACGGCCACCCGGACCACTACGGCATGAGCGGCTGGCTGCAACAGCGCAGCCCCCAGGCCCCGGTCCTCATGACTCGGGAGACGGACTGGTTCTCCCGCTATGTCTGGCGAGAGCCCACCCGCTGGCAGGGGGAGATGCGGGCCTACCTGACTCGCAGCGGCCTGCCGCCGGAGATGGAGGCGAAGATCCTGGCGGACATGGCCGTGATGCGCCAGCGGGTCCAGCCGCCGCCGGAGCAGGTGATCCTGCTGGAGCCCGGCCAGATCCTGGCCATGGGGGGCCGCCGCTTCCGGGCCATCAAGGCGGAAGGCCACAGCGACGACCAGGTGATCTTCCACGACCCGGAGAGCCGCCTGCTCCTGGCCGGGGATCAGGTGCTCATGCGCATCACCCCCAACATCGGCCTCTGGCCCGGGACCCGCCCCCAGCCCCTGGCCCGCTACCTGGCCTCCCTCCAGGAGCTGGCCCGGCTGGAAGTGGACCTGGCCCTGCCCGGGCATGGGCGGCTGATCCAGGACCTGGCTGGCCGCATCCAGGAGCTGGAGGAACATCACCGGCGACGGTTGGCGGAGATGTTCCAGGCCGTGGCCCCGGAAGGGAGCAGCGCCTACCAGGTCTCTCGCCGGGTCTTCCCCTACGAGAATTTCTCCACCCACGAGATCCGCTTCGCGGTGGCCGAGACCTTGGCCCACCTGGAGCATCTGCTGGCAGCGGGCGTCCTGGAGCGGCGCACGGAGGCGGGGCGCTGGATCTACCGGTCCGCGTAGCCGGCCTCGGTCGCGTCAGGGGGCGCGATCGGCGTCGCGCTTGATCGCTCCAGAAGCCTCGACGCTGCCAGAACGGTGCGCCCCGCACCCAGGCCCCAGGAGCGCCTCCCCTCCGCTTTTCCCTTGCTCCCCCCTGGGGCCGGTGATATAATCCGGACATGAGCACGCACCGTTGGCCCATCCCCCCTGCACCTTCCCCCACTCTGGGACGCACGCCCCATGGCTGAGCGCAACCGAAGCTACCGCACCCAGGCGGTGGTCCTGCGCCGCCGGGACTATCGGGACGCGGACCGCATCCTGACGGTCTTCACGCCCCGGCTGGGCAAGCGCCAGCTCATCGCCAAGGGCATCCGCAAGACCAGCAGCCGCAAGGCCGGCCACCTGGAGCTCTTCACCCATGTCTCCTTGCAGGTGGCCCAGGCCCGCACCTGGGACATCGTCACCGAGGCGGTGACGGTGGAGAGTTTCCGCCACCTGCGCCAGGATCTGGGCCGGATCAGCCAGGCCAGCTACCTCTGCGAGCTGGTGGATCGCTTCACCGAGGAGGAGGACGAGAACCAGCTCCTCTGGGACCTGCTGCTCCTGGCCCTGCGCCAGCTGGACCGGGGCGAGGACGAGCTCTTCCTGCGCTGGTTCGAGCTGCGCCTCCTCAGCCTGACCGGCTTCCAGCCCCAGATCTTCCACTGCCTGGGCTGCGGCGACGAGCTCCTGCCGGTGACCAACTTCCTGAACCTGCAGGCTGGCGGCGTCTTCTGCCCCCGCTGCGGGGAAGGGCAGCCGGGCATGGAGCCGGTGGAGAAGGACGTGCTGAAGGTCCTGCGCCACCTCCAGCGCACGCCCTGGAACAAGGTCCAGGGCCTGAAGCTGCGTCCCCAGACCCAACAGGCGGTGGAGAGCATCCTCCACCGCTACCTGCTGACCGTCCTGGAGCGCCACCTGCAGTCCGTGGACTTCCTGAAGCGGGTGCGGGGCCAGCGACAGGCGGCCCAGACCCCCGGCGACGCCATCCGTCCATCCTGACAGGCCAATTCCATGCACATCCGCGACTACCAAGCCTGGTTGGAAGAGTGGGACCGAGCCCGCACCTGGGATCGAACGCTGCTCAGCCACACCCTGCTCCACGCCCTGGAGGAGCTAGGGGAGGTGAGCAAGCTGGTCCAGATGCTGGAGGGCTACCGTCCTCTGGACCCGCCGGACGAGGAGGCGGTGCGGGAGGCCCTGGCCATGGAGCTGAGCGACCTGCAGGTGATGCTCTTCAAGCTGGCCTACCAGGCGGGGATCGACATGGAGGCGGCCATGGTCCAGGGGCAGCGCAAAGCGGACCAGCGCTTCCCGGACCCGTCCACCGGCCCGGCGGAGCGAGAGGCCTACTGGCGGCGCTTCCGGGAGCGGATCCAGCGGTTGGAAGAGAGCCCGAGCGGCGCCCCCCGGCCCTCCCAGCCCCCACAGGAAGCGCCATGAAGCCGATCCGCGCGGCCCGCTTCGCTGGGGTGGTCCTGCTCGCCACCTACGCCTACACCCGGCTCTACCTGGGCCCCGGCCTGGACACCACCCTGGCCTGGTCCCAGCGGCAGGAGTGGCTGGCGACCCACGGCCTGGCCTGGAGCCTGGGCGGCTGGCTCTGGATGCTGGCCGTCTTCGCCTGGATGCTCTTCCTCATCGCCCTGATGCACGAGTACACCCCCATGCACCGGGTGGCCACCAACCTCCAGTCCGGCCTGGTCCTCATCAGCGCGATCCTGCTCCTGATCGGGATCCTGGCCTGGGGCAACGTCCTGCCCCGGATGGCCACGCCCGAGACGGCCGGCCTGGTGGACGCCCTGGCCCTGACGCTCCTGGCCGGGGGGCTCTTCATGGCCGGTGGGGTCACCGCCTGGATCGGCGTGGACCTGAGCCGCCTGGAGAAGCTCCCCCCCGCCTGGGTGGGTCCGGGGGTCCTGGCAGGTCTCTGCGCCCTGCCCACCCCCTTCCTCCTGCCCCGAACAGCGCTGCTCCATGTGGGATTCGTCTCACTCCTGGCCTGGTACGCCTTCCTGGGCAGCCGGAGACGCCTTCCCAGCGCCTTCCCCGAGTATCGCCCCTGATCCACCGAGCCTCAACCCTCCCATCAAGACCAGAAAAAACCTGCCTGCCTGGCCAAATTTTCGGGTTGCGCTTTGTCCCGTTTTCGGGTATCTTCTGGGGCAACTTGGCACAAATCCTGGTGAAACCCCGGGCGTTTCGCAGAAATTTGTAGCGAAATTGTCAGGATTCAGGCCCCGAATTTCACGGGCCGCCCCGTTCACAGGCGCGATGACAGCGAGGTGAGGTTCGCCTGTGCACTCGGCTCAGGGATGAGCCCCGGCAATAGGCCCGGAGAACGAGCCACCAAAGCGAGCCACAGCAGTGAGCCGCAGGAAATGAGCCCATCGTAGCTAGACAACGGAGTCTTTCCCATGGCAACAGAGCAGCTCAACATCGGCGTGTTCCACTACAAAGTGGGGGGGACCGACGGCGTCTCCCTGGAGATCGACAAGTGGAAGCAGGTCCTGGAGGAGATGGGCCACCGGGTGCATCTCTACGCCGGGGACCTGGGGAACGTGGACGGAACCCTCATCCCCGAGTTGTACCACCACCTGGCCGCCCACGAGCGGCTCTACCACAACACCTTCTGCGAGCTGCGGGATTTCGACACCCAGGCCTACCAGCGAGAGCTGAACCGCTGGGCCCTGGAGCTGGAGCGGATCCTGCGCAACAGCATCCTGCGCCAGGGGATCAACTTCATCCTGGCCCAGAACGTCTGGTCCGTGGCGGCCAGCCCGCCAGTGGCCATCGCCCTGGAGCGGGTGCGCCGCAGCCTGGGCCTGCCCACCGTGGCCCACAACCATGACTTCTACTGGGAGCGGACCGACGGCGTGGCCCTGACCAGCGCGGCCGCCGTGGAGCTGGCGGACAAGTACCTGCCCCCGCGGGATCCCCGCATCACCCACGTGGTCATCAACAGCCTGGCCCAACGGGAGCTGGCCGAGCGCAAGGGCGTCCAGGCCCGGATCGTGCCCAACGTCTTCGAGTTCGAAAGCCCGGGCTGGGGACGAGACGACTACAACCAGGACTTCCGGGAGCGCATCGGCCTGGGCCCCAACGACCTGCTCATCCTCCAGGCCACCCGCATCGTCCCTCGGAAGGGCATCGAGCTGGCCATCGACTTCGTGAAGGCCCTGAACGCGCCGGCCCGTCGAGCCCTGCTCCAGGAGCGGGGGCTCTACGACGGGCGCCCCTTCACCCAGGAAAGCCGCATCGTCCTGGTCCTGGCCGGCTACGCCCAGGACGACGTGACCGGCCTCTACCCGGCCAAGCTGCGTCGCAAGGCGGAGCGGGAGGGGGTGGAGGCCCTCTTCATCGAGGAGCAGGTGGCCAGCCGCCGTCAACACCGCGACGGCCACAAGCTCTACAGCCTGTGGGACACCTACGTCTTCGCGGACCTGGTCACCTATCCGAGTCTGTGGGAGGGGTGGGGGAATCAGCTGTTGGAGGCCATCTACGCCCGGGTGCCGGTGATGCTCTTCGAGTATCCGGTCTACCAGGCGGACATCAAGGAGAAGGGGTTGCGGGTCATCTCCCTGGGCAACCAGATCCAGGGGCGAGACGAGGAGGGGCTGGTCCAGGTGGCCCAGGAGACCGTGGAACGGGCCGCGGACCAGGCGGTGGATCTCCTGACCCGAGGGGAGCTGCGGCGAGACGTGGTGGAGCACAACTTCGGGGTGGGCCTGCAACACTACTCCATGAAGGCCCTGCGGGGGTATCTGGCGCCCCTCTTCCAGGGGAACGGACACGCCAACGGCCAGGTGAAGGGGCGGATGAACGGCAGTGGGGTCACTCGTTGACCGGCGGCTCCGATGAGGGGTGGGCCGAGTCCGGCGAGGGGCTGGCCGCCTCTCGGTCCACAGCCACCGTCTCCCGCCCTCCCTCTTCCGTCTCCTTTACCTCTTCCGCCGCCATCTCTCCGGTCTCCTCTGCCAGCTCCGTGGCCGCCACCAGCGCGTCTGCATCCTGGGCGGGCAGGGGCGGCAGCTCCTCCAGGCTGATCAGGCCGAAGTGCTGCATGAACTGGTCCGTCACCCCGTAGAGGATGGGCCGGCCCACCGTCTCCAGACGCCCCACCTCCTCCACAAGCCCCAGGTGCAGCAGCTTGCGCAGCACCCCGGAGCAGTCCACGCCTCGCACCGCCTCGATCTGGGCCCGGGTGACCGGCTGCCGGTAGGCCACGATGGCCAGGGTCTCCAGGGCCGGGCCGCTGAGCCGAGTGGTCAGGTCCAGGTTCAGGAAGTTCTCCACAGCCTGGGCCGCGGCCGGTGCAGTGACCAGCTGCACCCGACCGTTGCGCTCCTGGATCCGCAGCCCCCGGCCCGTCTCCTGGTAGAGGGCCTGGAGGGCGGCCAGCGCCTCCTGCACCTCCGCCTCGCTTCGCTCCAGGGCCTGGGCCAGCTTGCCCGGAGTCACCGGCTCGTCGGCCACGAAGAGCAAGCTCTCCACCAGGCCAGACAGGAACAATTCCGAGGGCGGAGACGTTTCCTCCCCGCTGAGCGAAGGCGAGACGCCCTCCGCCAGGCCAGGAGGGCCCCCGCCCGCCCGGGGGCTGGTCGGTTCCTCGGATTTCGATGCGTCAGCCGTCTGGTGTACCATAATCGCAGCAATCTCAGCCGTGTCTGTTCTCGCTGTTCAACGCGTCACCGACTCCCCATCCAATCCACAGGTTTCCTATCCCAAAGGAGGACCCCCGTGTACCGAAAACGAACGTTCGTGTTGCTCCTGGTCGGAGCCCTCTTCCTGCTCAGCTCCGTGGCCTGCTCTGTGGGCGGGCTGCTGGGCGGCGGCAAGGTGGACCTCCCGGACCGGCAGGTGGAGGTCAGCGAACAGGCAGCCCAGGAGGCCAAGGAGATCATCGACCGGGCCAAGGAGGGCGGCAGCATCCGCCTGACCGAGTCCCAGTTCACCAGCTTCCTGGTGGAGGGGATGAGGAACAAAGCCGGGGAGGATCTCCCCCTGCAGGACCTCACTGTCTGGTTCGAGCCGGGCCAGGTGATCGTCCGGGCCCAGGTCAGCGGGGAGGACCTGCCCACCAGCGGAGAGATGATCATGGTGGGCAACCTCTCCGTCCAGGACGGCAAGCTCCAGTTCTCCCTGGACAAGGCCAGCGTCAACGGGGTGAGCGTGCCCAAGCCGGTCCTGGGCGTCTTCAACACCGTGCTGAACGAGGCCCTGGCCGAGACGGACATCAGCAAGACCCGGATCAAGTCCATCTCCCTGGAGCCAGCGGTGATCGTCATCGAGCGGGAGTAGCTCGATCCAGCATCCTGTTCCCGGAGGATCCGTCCTCCGGGCCCTTGCCCAAAGAACAGCCACTTCTCCCAGCCAGGAAAGGCTCCTGGGACGGAAGAGGTGGCTGTTTCGCGTCCACCGGGCTGTGGGGCTAAGCCGCCCACTCCTCCTCGAAGGGGGCGTGGCGGAGCATCACGTCCAACTTCCCCAGCTTCAGCCCCAGGTCGTGCTCGATGATGTCCCGGGTGACCTCCACCACCTCGTCCGTCTTCATGGGCACGTCGATGTTGGGGGCCGTCTCCACCTCCAGGTGGATGTCCACCACCGAGCCCCGGGACTTCACCTCCGGCACCACGCTGATCACGTCGGCCAGCTGATCCAGGTGCCATTCCAGGCGGCGGGCGATGCTCTCCGTGTCCAGCTCCACCAGCCCTCCTTCCCGGGTCCGCACCCGGACGCCCCGGTGGCGTCGCGGCCAGATCTCCAGCCAGAGCAGGGATCCGAAGAGGAGCACGGCCACCACCCCCACCGCGATCTGACCGATGAGGAACCGGGTGGGATCCTGTTGCTGCCAGGCCGCCAACTGCTGGTTCACGTAGGCCAGCCAGCCCTGCAGAGCGTTCAGGGCCTGGAAGGGCGCCACCACAAAGTAGCTGATCAAGGCCAGCAGCAGCAGCCAAAGCAGGGTGGCCACCAGGCGGTTGAAGCTGTTCAGCACGGGATGCTCCTGGATGCGCTGGAATGGGGGTGAGAGGGCCGTCGGTCCGGGACAGGCTGGCTGGCCACTCGGACGCCAGGCCTGTTTCTGCCCGGATTATACCCCAGAATTTGACGAAGGGCGAAAGGAGCCCCGTCGCGGCCCGGCCCAGGCCAACAGCCCCAGCCACAGGACCAGCCCCAGGCCACTGAGAGCCACTCCCCGCTGCCAGCTCACCGGCCGGAAGCGAAACTCCACCCGATGCTGGCCCGGCGGCAGCACCACCCCTCGGAAGAGCAGGTTGACGGGCCAGACGGGCGCGGGGACGCCGTCCACCCTGGCCTCCCAGCCCGGGTAGAAGCTGTCCGTCAGCACCAGGAGCCGGGGCCCTGGCGCGCGGACCTGGACGGTCACCTGCTCGGGCTCGTAGGTCAGGAGGGTGGCCTGGCCCGGCGGCTCGTCCCTGGAGATCGAAGCCAGGGGCTGGAGCGCCTCCGGGGGCGCCTCCACCACCGTCCGCCCCTCCCCGCCTGGGGCCTGCTCCGCGCGCAGAGCCGCCAGGGCCTCCTCGGGGTTCGCCGCCCTCCGCACCGCCGACGCCAGATAGGCCCGGGGCCGGGTCTCCAGGTTCTCGTAGATCTTCACATCCCCGCTGTGGACCAGACGGAAGCGGCCCCGGTCGCTGGGCAGCAGGGGAACGAACATGCCCGTGCGCTCGTCCACCAGGGTCATGGCCCGGACGGTCACAGCCAGCTCTGGGTCCGCCCCTGGATCCACCCAGCTCAGGCGAATGGCCTCCGGGGTGACGGGCTGGGGCAGGCGGAACCGGGCCCAGTACTCCTGCACGCCCCCCTCCACGTCCCGAAAGGCCACCACCGGCCCGCCCTCCTGGACCAGCGGACTGTCCAGCCGTGGATCCGCCAGGTGCGCGCCTGGCCGCCCTCCTGCCACCACCGGGAACCCCGCCACCGCCCGGCCGCCGGCCATCACCTGGAGACGCAGCGCGGTCCGGTTCTCCTGGGCCAGCCGGGCCATCGCCTCCGAGGGGCCCTGGACGAAGCCCAGGATGTCCACCGCGGTGGCCTCCAGGGGCCGATCCACGGCCACGTCCACCTGGGGAAGGGCGGGGCCCAGGGTGGCGCCCAGCTGCCGATCGTAGTAGACGCCCTGGAACCAGTGGTCCCGCACCTTGTCCGTGATCACGTACTGGACGTTCATGAGCCCCAGCAGCCGGGCCGGGGGGATCTCCTGGAGCTGCTCCCGCAGGCGGCCATCGGGCACCAGCTCCTCCTGGGGGATGAAGAGGGTGAGGAAGCGGTTGTAGCGCTGCAGGGGCAGGACGCCGCCGTCGAAACCGTCCACGCCGGGGATGCGCCAGAGCAGGGCCAGGTTGGGCGCCAGGATCTCCTGGGATTTCAGGGCGATGATCAGCTCCTGGAAAGCGGCCTGGTCCAGGGTCTGGGGTTTCGTCTCCAGGTAGATCCGCCGCCAGTCGGCCATGTCCCCAGGGTCGAAGGTGATGGCGCTCATGCTCAGGAAGCGGCCGGCCGCGGCCGGGGAGAGGCGATCCCGGGCTGGGTCTGTGAGCAGGTGGGCCGGCGCGGTGCGCAGGTCCGTGACCGCGGACGGGGCGGTGGGGTGGGTGTGGGGCAGGGCCCGGGCGGCCAGGAGCAGGTCCCCGGCCAGGAGCAGGAGCCCCCCAGCGGCCAGGAGCAGCCGCCGGGCGTCCCCGATCCGGGCCAGGCGACGGAGCAGGATCTCCCCGCCCAGGCCGGCCAGGAGGGCCATGCCCAGGGTGTAGAGCATCATCCAGCGGGCGGGGGTGCGGAAGAGGTCGAAGCCGGGGACCAGCTTGGTGAGCAGGAAGTAGACCGGGTTCCAGCGACCCAGGGCCAGGAAGAGCCCCAGCCCGGTCAGGAGCAGGCCCGCGGTCCAGGCCGGGGAGCGCTCCCGGCGACCGGCCCACCCACCCAGGAGGGCCAGGAGCAGCCCTAGCCCGCCCACATAGGCCACGAACTCGGTGTAGCCCAGGGTGCGGAAGCGCACGCTCAGGTCCACCAGACCGTAGCTGGGGAGCAGGGTCCAGGGGAGCTGCAGGGGTTGGAGGCTGAAGCTAGTCACCTGGGCGTAGCTCAGGCCGCCGCTGCGCAGGCCCAGGCGGCTCAGCTCCAGGGTGGGCAGGAGCTGGGCCCCGGCCAGGAGCGCGCCCAGGAGCAGGCCGCTCCCTGTGACGGCCAGGGCGGGGATGCGTCCTCGCCAGAAGCCGGACCAGGAGAGAAGTCGGCGCAGGTCCAGGCCGGGGGGCGTCACCAGCCAGACGCCCAGGCCGAAGAGGTTGATGTAGGCGGTCTGGGTGTGGCCGGCCAGGAGCATGAGGGCCACCAATCCCCCCAGGGCGGCCACGGCCCTCCCGGCCTGGGGCTGGCGGAGGCGGGCAAAGAGGCCCTGGCCCTCCGCCGGAGGATCCTGGGTCCAGGCCAGGGCCAGAAAGGTCCAGGGGAGCCAGGCCACGCCGTTCATCTGGTTGATGTGGCCCAGCAGGCCGCCGACGAAACCGCTGCCAGCCAGCACCAGCCCGGTGACCAGCCCCGGGATCAGCCCGTGGCCCCAGCGGCGCAGGAGGGCGTAGCCGCCCAGGCCCAGGATCCAGGCGTGCAGGGCCCCGCTCCAGTAGATCTGCCGGGTGACGGGCAGCCCGCTCAGGGGCCAGTGCAGGGGGTAGAGGACCGCAGCCTGGGGGTTGGCCAGGAAGGGCGCGCCCAGGAAGATGTAGGGGTTCCACAGGGGCAGGCGGCCCTGGCCCAGGGCTGCGGCCGCGTAGTCCCGGTAGGGGTAGAAGTAGTGGAGAATGTCCCCGCTGGCCAGCACCCGGTCCGTGAGGAGCAGGCGATGGAAGAGGGCCAGGACGAAGAGGGCCAGGAGGGTCCCCGCGGCCAGGTGTTCAGCGCGTCGACGGGGCATGGCGGGCCTCGGAGAGGGGTGGCGGGGCGGAGGGGGGCAACTCGAGCACAGGCCAGGGGCTGAAGGCGGGACGGGCCGTCCCCGGCGCGTTGAAGCACCAGTCGCAGGGGGGCTGGGGCGGGGTCACCAGCTCGTAGACGGTGAAACGCCCCTGGCGGAAGCGCCGTTCCCAGCGGAGGCCCCGCTGGGCCAGGCGGCGGGGAGCGTCCCGGAGGGGGGCCCAGTCGGGCTGGACCAGGAACTTGCGTCGGTGGGGGGTCTTGGCCGCGTTGTCCGCCAGGTAGACGGTGCTGGGGAACCAGCGCAGCTCCATGCCCTGGGGCCCGGTGCGCCGGAAAAGGTAGTAACGGAAGTGCCACCCCAGGACGCGGTGGTAGATCACCGCGTCCACCGGCGCTTCCGCCTTGAGCCAGGCCACGGCCTCCCGCAGGCCGGCGTAGTCCCCGTGATCCCCGCCTACAGGCAGCCCTCCCTGAGCGGCAGTCCAGGCCGGCCCCAGGAGCAGGGCCACGCCCATCACCCCGCCCAGCAGCCCGACCAGAGGCCGGGAAGCTGAGCCCAGTCCGCCTCCCAGCCAGGAGACAGCCTCCTGGACCATCCAACCCATCCCCAGGGCCAGCATGGGCGCCAGGGGCAGGAGGTAGCGGTCCCAGATCTGGACGCTGGTGGTCACGTGGAGGGCGAAATAGGCCAGGGACCAGAGGAGGAGCAGGAGACC
>CAYQEB010000118.1:0-6164 GCA_964416395.1 uncultured Caldilineaceae bacterium
TTGAGCCCGTTGCTAAGGCTGGACAAACTGTTTATAATATCGGTAGAGATTCCATCGGCGCCGTGGGGCCCGGTGAGCGGCCGGTGAGCGGCCGGAGCCACCCAGGACCGTTGCGGACCGAGTAGGCTGCCTAGGCAGCAAGGAAAGAGCCATGACCAACCCCCGAAAACCAGGCCAGACGAAGGAGAGCGCCAGACAGCCCGCCAGGGTGGCTGACGCCCAATCCGCCCCTGCCTCCAGAGTTGCACCTGGTCCTCCCCCCAAGGAGACGAACGGTCGGAAGGGCGAGACCGGTCTTGTCCTGGAGGAGGAACCTGCCAGGGTTGCCCCACAGCCCGCGCCCCAGGAGGCGACGCCCCACTCGCTGGCGGCCATCCATCCCCTCTTCAGCCGCCTGCCCTCCCTGCCGCCCACCGCGGAGGGGGAGTCCACCATCTCGCTGGAGCCCACCCCCGGCGAGCTCCAGGCCCTGGAGGAGCTCTTCCAGAAGCTGGGCCACACCCTTTCCCCGGAACAGCAAGAGCTGATCCTGCGGGCCTACGTGGTGGCCAGCTACGCCCATCGGGACCAGACCCGGAAGACCGGAGAGCCCTACATCCTCCACCCCCTGGCCGTGGCCAACATCCTGGCCGATCTGCACCTGGACGCAGAGACCATCGCGGCCGGCCTCCTCCACGACGTGGTGGAGGACACGGAGTTCAGCCTGGAGTACCTGGAGGAGCACTTTGGCCAGGACGTGGCCGAGCTGGTGGACGGGGTCACCAAGCTGAAGCGCATCAACCAGCTGAGCAACATGCGCCAGAGCGGCGCGGACGAGAAGGCCGAGTCCTTGCGCAAGATGTTCCTGGCCATGGTGGAGGACATCCGGGTGGTGCTCATCAAGCTGGCGGACCGGCTCCACAACATGCGCACCCTCTCCGGCCAGCCGGACCACAAGCGCCGGCGCATTGCCCGGGAGACCCTGGAGATCTTCGCGCCCCTGGCCAACCGCCTGGGCATCTGGCAGATCAAGTGGGAGCTGGAGGACCTGAGCTTCCGCTACCTGGAGCCGGCCACCTACCGGGAGCTCTCCCGGGCCATGCAGGCCAAGCGGGCGGAGCGGGAGCGCTGGGTGGCGGAGGTGAAGGCCCGCCTGGAGAAGGCCCTGCGGGATGCGGGCATCAAGGCGGAGGTGAGCGGGCGGCCCAAGCACATCTACAGCATCTACCGCAAGATGAAGCGCAAGGACGTCCCCTTCGAGGAGATCTACGACGTCCACGGCTTCCGGATCATCGTGGACTCGGTCACCGAGTGCTACGCAGCCCTGGGCATCGTCCACAGCATGTGGCGGCCCATCCCCGGGGAGTTCGACGACTACATCGCCAACCCCAAGGACAACATGTACCGCAGCCTGCACACTGCGGTCTTCGGCCCCAAGGGCAAGCCCATGGAGGTGCAGATCCGCACCCGGGAGATGCACGAGGTGGCGGAGTACGGCATCGCCGCCCACTGGCGCTACAAGGAACAGTCCAAGCGCAACGAGTACTTCGACAACAAGATCGCCTGGATCCGCCAGCTCATGGAGTGGCGCCAGGACGTGAACGACGCCCAGGAGTTCGTCTCGGGCATGAAGACGGACGTCTTCCAGGACCGAGTCTACGTCTTCACGCCCCAGGGAGACGTCATTGACCTGCCCCGAGGAGCCACACCCATCGATTTCGCCTTCCACGTGCACACGGAGCTGGGCTACCGCTGCCGGGGGGCCCGGGTCAACGGCCGGCTGGTCTCCCTGGACTACCAGCTCCAGAACGGGGACCAGGTGGAGATTATCTCCGCCAAGCGGGGCGGCCCCAGCCGGGACTGGCTGAACCCCAATCTGGGCTACGTGAAGACCCAGCGGGCCCGCAGCAAGATCCGCACCTGGTTCCGCAAACAGAACCGAGAGGAGAACGTCCAGCAGGGGAAGCAGATCCTGGACCGGGAGCTGCGTCGCCTCTCCATGGAGCTCTCCTACGAGGCTGTGGCCAAGCTCTTCGACTACGAGAAGGTGGAGGACTTCCTGGCCGCGGTGGGCTACGGGGACATCAACAGCCAGCAGATCGCCCAGCGAGTCCTGGACTACGAGCGGCGCCAGAAGGCGGAGCAGACGCCGGTGGTCCTGCCCCAGGAGGACGTGGCGGGAAAGCGCCCCCGCACGGCCAAGGGGATCAACGTGGCCGGGGTGGACGGCCTCCTGGCCCACCCGGCTCGCTGCTGCAACCCGGTGCCCGGGGATCCCATCGTGGGCTACGTGACCCGAGGCCGGGGCGTGACCATCCACAAGAGCAACTGCCCCAACATCACGGCCATGCTGCGGCGCAACGACCACACCCGGCTCATCGAGGTCCAGTGGGGGGACGATGCGGAGGAGGCCTACCCGGTGAGCATCCAGGTGACGGCCTACGATCGCTCCGGTCTGCTCCGGGATGTGACCAGCCTGGTGGCGGACGAGAAGATCAACCTGCGCAGCGCCCAGGCTGTCACCGGGCTGAAGAACAACCTGGCCCAGATCAACGCCACCCTGGAGATCCACAACGTGGCCCAGCTCACCCGGGTGCTGACCCGCATCGAGCGCCTGCCCAACGTCATCGAGGTGCGGCGCAAGGTGGGTTGACCGACCCCCTGCCGGCGAACTGCAGAACATCCAGGAAACAGACGAGGGGAGCAGCCTTTCCCAGGGCCTGCTCCCCTCGTTGCGCGTGTTGGCCGCCTCGCTCATTTCCCGTCCCGCTGCGCCCGCCCCTCCTGCAGCGCCCGGATGATCTTCTGGTCCGTCACCGGAAAAGGGAAAGCGTCCAGCTCCTCCAGTCGGACCCAGCGCCAGTCCGCGCAGCCGATGGCCTGAGGCTCTCCCTGCACCGGCCGGGCGTGGAAGGCGTGGAGGGTGATGCGGAAATGGCTGTAGGCGTGCTTCACCTGGGCGATGGGCGCCCCCACCGCGATGGCCATCCCCAGCTCCTCCTGGATCTCCCGGCGCAGACAGGCGACCAGATCCGGGTCCTCCGGCTCCAGCTTGCCCCCCGGGAACTCCCACAGGCCGCCCAACATGCCCGTCTCCGGCCGCTGGGCGATGAGCAGCCGGGAGCGGTAGGGCTCCCCCTGCCAGATGACCGCAGCGGTGACCTGGTAGTGGGGCGTCCGCCGTCGGGGTCGGGTCACCGGACGCTGGGCCTGGACGCCCCGCTGGGCCGCCAGGCAGAGATCCGCCAGGGGGCAGGCCGGGCAGTCCGGGGCCTTGGGCGTGCAGACCAGGCTGCCCAGCTCCATCAGCCCCTCGTTGACCAGCCCCGCCTGGTCCGCCGGCCCTGCCTGGACCAGCTCCCGGGCCAGGGACCAGAGCTCCTTCAGGGTGGCCGCCTCCTGGATGGGCCGGTCCAGGTCGGCCAGGCGGCTGAGCACCCGCTTCACGTTGCCGTCCAGCAGGGGCTCGGCCTGGCCGAAGGCCATGCTCAGGATGGCCCCCACGGTGTACTCGCCGATGCCGGGCAGGGCCAGGAGCGCCTTCCGGTCCGCCGGCAGCCGCCCGCCATGCTGTTCCACCACCAGCTGGGCCGCCCGGTGCAGGTTCCGGGCCCGGGCGTAGTAGCCCAGCCCCTCCCACAGCTTCAACACCTCCTGGAGATCCGCCTGGGCCAGGGCCTCCACCGTGGGGAAGCGGGCCATCCAGCGTCGGAAGTAGGCTTGCACCGTCTCCAGCCGGGTCTGCTGGGCCATCACTTCGCTGACCCAGACCGCGTAAGGGTCCCGAGCTCCGGCTGGGCCGGTGCGCCAGGGCATGGCCCGCTGATGTTTCCGGTGCCAGGCCACCAGGCGCCGGGCGATCTGGGGGAAGTCCAGGGGCGAGGGAGCGGCGCTCACGGGGCCTGCTCCTGGCCCTGGGAGGGAGCCGGAGCCTGGGCTTCCTCCCGGAACGTGGAGGGCCCCTGGGTCGGGGGCTCCTGGTCTTCTTCCGGTTCCTCCGGGGGCGCCGGAGCCAGGTAGCCCACGATGAGGATGAGGATGCCCACGCCGATGAAGGAGACGATGCGCCAGCCCGTGCTCACGTTGGCCAGATCCACCAGGAAGAGCTTGAGCACGGTCATGGCCAGGAGCAGGCCGCCGGCCATCCAGACGCTCCGAACTCGGCGGCGGGTGGCGGTGAACATGAGGGCCAGGGCCAGCAGCCCCCAGAAGATGGAGAGAGCCGTCTGGTAGAGGTCCGAACGGTAGAGGGCCAGGGGATCGAAGGCCACCCCGGCCAGGTGATGGACCGCCCGGGCCACCGCGCCGTTGGTCATGGCCCAGGCCCAGATGCCCAAGATCCAGCGGCCCAGACGCACCCTGGATTCGGCCTCGGGGAAATGCTCCTGCAGCCGCCGCAGCCAGACGAAGAAGGCGAGGAAGAGGAGCATCAGGGCCAGGTCCAGGGGGTTGAGCAGCGGGATGTAGCCCAGGGGATCCGGGTTGCCCGGGGCGAGCAGGGTCGAGATGCTGCTCCAGCCCAGGGCGCCCAGAGCGACGGGAGTCAGCCCCCAGCTCAGGTAGGTGGGCAGGTTGGGGCCCACAGGCCAGGGCAGTCGCCGGCCCAGCTGGCTGACCAGGAGGATGAGCAGGGCCGGTGCGGTCAGCTGAGCCGCCAACCGCCAGCCGTCTCCCCACCCCTGCTGCTCCAGCCGCCAGCTCGTCTCCCAGGCCAGGAGCAGGGCGATCAGGGCCAGACCGCCGCTGTGTTCCAGGCGCACCCAGGAGACGCCAGCCCGCTCCCGGCGGCGGATGAGCCAGTAGAGCCCGATCAGAGCGACGGGCCAGGCGAACCAACCCCCTTCGCTCAGGGGCGAGTCGGCTATGTCCGCCCAGGCGGCCAGGGCCAGGAAGAGGGCCGGGAGCCAGAAGCGGCCGGGCCAGCCGGGCAGAGGCCAGCTCAGCCGATCCGCCAGCCACTGCCAGCCGACTACCGAGAGGCCGGTGAAGGTCAAGGCCAGGGCCTGGGGATAGGTGAGCTGGCCGGCGAACTGGTCGATCTCCCGCCAGCCGGCCAGATACCAGACCAGCAGCCCCCAGCCGCCCACCAGGGGGATGGCCAGCTGCTCCAGCCGGGCCAGGCGCTCCCGTCCCCGGTGCATCTGGTAGGCAGCGAAGAGGGCCGTGCCGCTCAGGAGGATCTCCCCCGCGAAGAAGGCGTTGAGCACCGGCCGCTGGACCTGGAGATCGAGCAGAAGATCCAGACCGAAGGCCAGATTGGCCCCAGCCAGCACCAGGAGCCCGGTGAGGCGGCTCCAGAGCCGTCTCTGGCGGACGCCCATCCAGACGAGTCCGGCCCCTTCCACAGCCCAGATAGCGGAGGTGGTGCGGGCGTCCCAGAAGGCGGGCGGGGTGATGGTCAGGAAGACCACGGCCAGGAAGGCGAAGGACTCGGTGAGCGAGCGCAGATGGGCCCGGGAGCGCCAGGCCATGGCCCCGGTCAGCAGGGCGTAGAAGAGGCCGAAGCCCAGGGCGCTCCAGCCCAGGCCCCGTTCGAACTCCGCCACCAGCAGGGCCTGGAGGCTGAAGGCGGCCACCGGCGCACCGAAGAGTAGGACCTCGTCCACCAGGACGGCGGCGGGTCCCCGAGGCTGCCGGGCTGCGAAGAGGATGGGCGTGGCCACGTAGAGAAGGAAGAAAAAGAGCAGGAAGGGCTCCACGCTGGCGAAGAGCTCGGGCCGGTAGTTCTCCGCGCCCCAGGCCGTGCCGATGCCGAAGGTGAAGAGGAAGCCCATGAGGGTCAGGCTCCGCCAGGACCTGGACCAGGCCAGGGCCAGCAGCCCCAGGTTGACCACCCCCATGTAGCTGAAGAGGATCACGTGGTTGCCCGCCTCCCCGCCTGCCAGGACCGGGGCCAGGAAGGCGCCCAGCCCGGCCAGGAAGGCCAGGATCCGGGCGTCGTTGGCCAGCGCCAGGAGCCCGGCCAGGAGGCTCAGGCCGGTGAAGAGCCCGAAGGCCAGAGGAGTGGGGATGAGCTGGTAGAGCTGGAGGGCGGCGTAGGTGGTCAGGTAGATGATGCCCGCGCCGCCGCCCTGGAGGGCCAGGGCGTAGCCCCGGCGCTTCCGCCGCAGCCGCCAGCCAATGAGCAGCAGGGCCCCGCCACCCAGCGCGGCGCCAGCCAGCCGCACCTCCACCGAGAGCCAGCC
>CAYQEB010000118.1:6264-8986 GCA_964416395.1 uncultured Caldilineaceae bacterium
CGCGCTTTGGTCGCGGCCGGCGCTTGGCCCAGGACCTCCGCCAGCTGGTCCACCCGTTCCTGCAGCTCCTGCACCTTGCGGTTGAGCCGAGGGACGGAGGCCAGGTAGAGCACCAGGGCCAGTCCTCCTGCGAAGAGAGAGGCCAAAACGAGCAGTGCGAAGATGAGTTCCATGGTATCCCCGTTCCTCCTTCAGTGGTTCGTGGATGACATGCGGCGCTGGCGCCAGGTGGGGCCAGCCATCTTCACACTAGTCGTTTGGTTGTACGTTTCAAGGCTCAGAATGGTTTCACACCCTGTGACAGCCTGTACCAGAGCGTGGTACAGGCCCGCAGATCAGCCCAGATCCACCGGCTCGGCGAGGAGGCTCACCAGCAGGCGCACCGTGTTCTGGACGTCGTCGGTGTCCACCATCTGGGTGGGGGTGTGGATGTAGCGGCTGGGGATGGAGATGGCCCCAGCCGGGGCTCCGTCTCGGCTCACCTGCATGGCCGCGGCGTCGGTGGAGCCGTAGTCCAGCACCTCCAGCTGGTGGGGGATCCCCTGGGCCTGCGCGGTGCGCACCAGCCAGCGCCGCACCCCAGGATGGGCCAACATGCGCTTGTCCTTGACCTTGATGGCCGGCCCCTTGCCCAGGGCCACCTCCATGGTCTCCGACTCGGGCGTGTCTCCGGTGAGGGTCACGTCCAGGGCCAGGGCCACGTCCGGGTGGACGCCGAAGGCCGCGGTGGTGGCCCCCCGCAGCCCCACTTCCTCCTGGACGGTGAAGACCGCGTAGATGTGGTTGGGGGAGCGCTGGAGCTCCGTCATGGCCTGGACCAGGATGGCGCAGCCGATGCGGTCGTCGAAGTTGGGGCCCAGGAGCCGCTTCCCCAGGTCCGCGAAACCGCAGCGGAAGACGGCCATGTCCCCCACGCCCACCGGCGCGTCCTCCTGGGAGGTGGCGCCCACGTCCAGGAACATCTTGCGGAGCTCCGGCTTCTCGTTGCTGAAGGGTTTGCCCTCCATGCCGAAGGCGCCCTGGACGCCGTTGGCGAAGACCACCCGGCTGCCCGCCAGGGCCCCGGGCAGGACTGTGCCCACGTTGGTGAAGCGCAGGAAACCCTGCTTGTCCACGTGGGTGACCATGACGCCGATCTCGTCCATGTGGGCGGCCACCATGACCTTGTCAGGCCCGTCCTGTCCAGGCTCCGTGGCCCGTTTCACCGCGATGAGGTTGCCCATGGCGTCCACCCACATCTCGTCCACGTGGCCGGTCAGCTCCTGGCGGATGAGCTCCCGCACCGGAGCCTCGTCCCCGCTGGGGCCGTACGCTTCGCATAGTTTCTCGATGAGGCTTTTCATGGCGTGTCCTTTCGGTTGACCATTCCTGTGGCTTCCCTGGATCTGGCTGTCCGGGATCTGCCACCCTGGGTCTCCTGCGCTGGCTCACTCCACCACCTTCCCCGGGTTCAGGATGCCCTTGGGATCCAGCAGGGCCTTCAGCTCCTGCATGAGGGCCACGGCCTCCGGCCCGAACTCCTGGGCCAGGTACTTCTTCTTGCCCAGGCCCACCCCGTGCTCGCCGGTGCAGGTGCCCTCCAGGGCCAGGGCCTTCATCACCAGTCCCCGGTTCAGCTCCTCCACCCGGGCCTGGGCCTCGGGATCGTCGTGGAAGAAGACCACCGTGTGCAGGTTGCCGTCCCCGGCATGGCCCACCATGCCCCCGGGCAGCCCCAGAGCCTCCATGGCCTCCGCCGCGTAGGCCACCAGCTCCGGGTAGCGGGAGATGGGCACTGCCACGTCGGTGACCAGGTAGCGCTGGCCCGGGTGGCGGCGCAGCATGATCTCGAAGGTCTGGTGCCGGGCCTCCCAGAGCCGGTTGTGGGCCTCCCGACCCAGGCCGGCCTGGAACTCCAGGCAGTGGCACTCCTGGCAGATGGCCTCAGCCAGCTTCAGCTCCTCCTCCAGGGCGGCCTGGCTGGCTCCGTGGAACTCCAGGAAGAGGTTGGGCGCGGTGGCCATGGTGAAGCCAGCCTCCTCCTTGAGCAGGCGGATGGTGGCCCGGTCCAGGAGCTCCAGCGCGGCCGGGTTCAAGCCGGAGCCCATGATGCCGAAGACCGCGTCCGCCGCGTCCTGGACGGTGGGGAAGGCCGCGGTCACCGCGCTGAAGTGCTCTGGGATGGGGGCCAGCTTCAGGGTGGCCTGGGTGATGAGCCCCAGGGTGCCCTCGGAGCCGGTGAAAAGGTGGGTCAGGTCGTAGCCCGCGGACTGCTTCACCGCCCGGGAGCCGGTGCGCACCACCCGGCCATCCGCCAGGACCACCTCCAGGGCCAGGACGTTGTCCCGGGTGGCGCCGTACTTCACCGTGCGGGTGCCTGCGGCGTTGTTGGCGATCATGCCGCCGATGCTGGCGTTGGCCCCTGGGTCCGGGGCGAAGAAGAGGCCGTGCCGGGCCAGGACCCGGTTCATGTCCTTGTAGAGCAGGCCCGGCTGCACCGTCACCTGGAAGTCCTGGGCGTGGATGGCCAGGATGCGGTCCATGCGCCGAAAGTCCATCACGATGCCGCCCCGCACGGGGATGGGGTTGCCCTCGATGCTGGTCCCCGCGCCCCAGCCCACCAGGGGGATGCCCTGCTGGTGGGCCAGGCGGGCGATGGCGCTCACCTCCTGGGTGCTGGCCGGCCAGACCACCGCGTCGGGCAGGGCCGGCGGGTGGGGGGATTGGTCCCGGCTGTGCAGGT
>CAYQEB010000118.1:9086-12518 GCA_964416395.1 uncultured Caldilineaceae bacterium
CTCTCCCAGGCCTGGGGCAGGCGGCGCAGGACCCCGTCCATGAGGGCCACCAGCCCCTCCACGTCCCGGGGATCCAGGAGGGCGGCCGGGGCGTGGATGTAGCGGCAGGGCACGGCCACAGCCACGGAGGGGATCCCCTCCCGGACCAGGTGGATGCTCCCGATGTCCGTGCCGCCGATGCCCGGCTGCTTGAACTGGTGGGGAATGCCCAGCTCCTGAGCCGTCTCCACCAGGAGGCGCACCAGCCGCCGGTCCGCCAGGGCGCTGCGGTCCATGACGGAGATGGCCGGGCCCTTGCCCAGCTCCGTGGTGGGGCTCACGTCCTCTTTCTTGGGCAGGTCGTCCGCCACCGTCCCCTCCAGGGCGAAGGCCAGGTCCGGCGCCGCGCGATAGGCGGCCACCCGCGCGCCCCGCAGGCCGATCTCCTCCTGGACGGTGAAGGCGCCCACCAGCTCCACCGGGTGATCCCGCTTCAGCAGCTCCACCAGGACCAGGCAGCCGATGCGGTCGTCGAAGGCCTTGCCCTTGAGCAGCCGCCCCACCCGCTCGTAGCGCCCCTCGAAGGCGATGGGGTCCCCGGGCTGGATGCCGCTGGCCCCGCCGGTGTCGATGATGAGCTCGTCCAGGGGGGTGACCCGCTCTCCCTGGCTCGATTTCTGTAGGTGGATGGGTGTGCGCAGGACCACGCCGGGGATGCCCTGCGGGCCGATGCGCACCCGCTTGCCCGGTAGGATGCGAGGGTCCACGCCCCCCACGTTGTGGAACTTCAGGGCGCCGTCGTCGTTGACCTTGGTCACCAGGAAGCCCACCTCGTCCATGTGCGCGGCCAGCATCACCCGCAGAGCAGGCTGGCCCTGCGCCGGGGCCGGCCGGGGCTTCTTCCAGGTGAGGAGATTGCCCAGCCCGTCCGCCTCCAGATGGTCCACGTGCTCCTGGACGGCCTCCTGGAGGATGGCCCGCACCGGGCCCTCGTGGCCGGAGACGCCGGCGGCGGTGGAAAGTTGTTCCAGCAGTTCGAACATGATGGCTCCTGACGCGTGTTGAGCGGATCGAGGGAACGGGGCTGACCTGTCACCAGCCCAGGAGCGGCTCCTTCTCGTCCAGCCCCTGGATGAAGGCGGCCAGCAGGCGGGCCGTGCGCGCCACGTCCTTCAGGATCACCGTCTCCACCGGCGTGTGCATGTTGCGGATGGGGATGGAGACCAGGCCTGTGGGGATGCCGGCCCGGGTCACCTGCATGGCCCAGGCGTCGGTGCCTGTGTTCCCGGGCAGCACCTCCACCAGGTGGGGGATCTCCTGGGCCTGGGCCGTCTCCACCAGGCGCTGGTGCACTCGGGGGTGGATGTTGGGGCCCAGGGCGATGGCCGGGCCCTTGTCCCATTCCACCGTCTCCGGGCTGCTGGTGCCGGGCTGGTTGGCGAAGGTGGTGTCCAGGGCGATGCCCAGGTCCGGGTTGACCTGGAAGGTGCTGGTGATGGCCCCCCGCAGCCCCACCTCCTCCTGGACGGTGACCACCGCGTAGACGTCCCAGGTGTGGCTGGCCTGCTGGAGCTGCTCCAGGGCGGCGATGAGGGCGGTCACCGAGGCCCGGTTGTCCAGGGCCTTGCCCGTGGCCTTGCCGTCGCCGAGCTGCACCGTCTCCTGGCGGAAGGTGATGAAATCCCCCACCTGCACCTGCTGGGCTAGCTCCTCCTGGGGCAGGCCCACGTCCACGAAGAGCTGCTCCCAGGGGATGGGCTTGCGTCGCTCCTCTGGGGGCAGCACGTGGGGCGGGCGGCTGGCGATGATGCCGGGCAGGGGCTCCCGGCCGTGGACCAGCACCTCCTGGCTGGGCAGGACGCCCCGGTCCACGCCCCCCACCCGGGTGAAGCGGATGAAGCCCTGGTCCAGCTGGGTGACCATGAGGGCGATCTCGTCCATGTGCGCGGCCAGCATGACGCTCGGGGTGTCGGCGTCCCCGGAAGCCCGGCCAGGCCGGTAGGCGATGAGGTTGCCCAGGGCGTCCACCCGGATCTCCTGGACCAGGGGCTCCAGGTGGCGGCGCACCGCCTGTCGCACCGCCTCCTCCTGGCCCGAGGGGCCGGGAAGCTCGGTCAGCTCCTTCAGCAGGGAGAAAATGGCTTGGGTCGTCATGGGATGGGCCTTTGGTGGCTGGGTGAATGTGGTGCTGGAGCGGGCTACTCCGGGGGAAAGAGCTCCCCCAGCAGAGGACGGATGGCCGACCAGCGGGGCAGGAGCACCGCGGCCCCGCCGGGGCTGGTCCAGGGGTCGGTGTACTCCCGGCCCAGGACCACGAACTGGGCCCGGTCCGTGGCCAGGTAGAAGCCCAGGCGCAGGAGGGCTGGGACGTCCCAGAGGCCCAGGTCGCTCTGCACCGCGTCCAGGGCCGCGGCCAGGACGCCTGGGAGCCGCAGCCATCCACTGGGCTGGAGCAGCTGACGGGCCAGGGCCTGCACCACCTGCTGCTGCCGGGCCGCCCGGCCGAAGTCGCTGTCCTGGTGGCGGGTGCGCACGTAGATCAGGGCCCGCTCCCCGTCCAGCCGCTGGGGGCCGGGCTGGAAGCGCACCTGGGTGACGCCGAAATCCGGCGTGGGGTAGGCGTTGTCCACCAGCAGGGCGGGCACGTCCACGGTGACGCCGCCGGCCGCGTCCACCACCGCCACGAAACCGGTGAAGTTGACCATCACGTAGCCCTGGATGGGGATGCCGAAGTTCTCCTGGATGGTCTGGGCCAGGTAGCGGGGCCCCGCGTGGATGTCGTCCGGCTCGGCGCCGTTGGGGACCGCGGTGTTGATGCGGTTGGCCGGGCCCTGGGGCTGAGGGAGCCAGAGATCTCGGGGGATGCTGAGCAGCACAGCCCGCTCCTGGGGCGGGTCCACGTGGGCCAGCAGGATGGTGTCCGCGCGGGTGGCGTAGCTCTCCCCGGGGCGCTGGTCCACGCCCAGGATCAGGAAGGTGCGGGGCCCGCCTGCTCCGGTGAGCCAGACCAGGAGCCCCCCGGCCAGAAGCAGCGCGCCCAGGAGGGCGATCAGCCGGGTGATCAGGCCCAGGATACCCTGGAGCACGGCTCGGGGGCGGTCCTGGCGGGTGGAGCGGCGGGTCGGTGGGGCCTTGCGCGGCCGGGAGCGGCGTCCCTGGCTGCGGCTGCTGGTGCGCCGGCGCAGAGGATGGTTGCTCATGGATGGAGCCGGGTCAAGCGCCGGGAACGCCCTGGAACAGACATTGCCCCAAGCTGGAGGCCAGGAAGATGGCCACCACCGCGATCCAGGCCCAGGCCGGCAGCCCGGCGAAGGTGCGAGGACGGGAGCGCTTCTTCTGGGCCACTGGCTTGGGCAGAGGCGTCTGGCAACGCCAGCAGACCTCTTTATCGTCGGGGTTCCAGGTGTTGCAGTTTGGGCAGTCCATGTCCGCGTTCGTTCCCTTCTTTTGTGT